>NZ_JCBCDA010000036.1:0-15562 GCF_059865615.1 Petrocella sp.
ATTACCAGTCAGAATGTTTATTATTATCCCAGTACGGAAGAGGAAGAAGGAAATATAATAATATTCCATGTGATTCTTATTATAATCGGCATCATGCTTATGATGTTAGACTTAATATTTAATCGCGGACGGATTACAAGAGTTGTGTTGTATATGATTGTAAGGAATTCAGGTAGAGGCGGCGGTAGCGGTGGCAGCGGATTTGGTGGCGGTGGCGGTCGAAGTGGCGGCGGTGGAAGCTCTAGAGGCTGGTAGTTTAGTAACCTATGGTACCGTAATCTCTAAGGATGAAGTCTATAATAATGACTATAAACCAATCAAATCCTTAAGGAGGACCAACTATGGAAAAATTAATTAAAAACATAGAATTTTCACAAGCCATGGAGATGGCAAGCCTTGTTAATTATCAAACCGGACAGGTTGTAAGTCGAACTTTAGCACAAGGAAAGAATCTAAGCATGACACTTTTTGCCTTTGATCAAGGAGAGGAAATTAGTTCTCATGCCTCATCAGGCGATGCCATGGTGTATGTTATGGATGGTGAGACAGAGATTACGATTGGTGATGAGGTGTTTTTTCTAAAAAAAGGAGAAACCATCATAATGCCTTCAAATGTGCCACATGCTTTGCTGGCTAAGAAACAATTTAAAATGCTACTTGTTGTTGTATTTAAGCCATAAGATTAAAAAGCCTTCTTAGAAAAAACAGGAAATAGAATAATTCTGGTTTTTAATAAAGGAAATGCAAAATTAACTGTACTTCTATGCTCTATTGTAGTACAATTATATTCCAAGAAGAAAAATGAATAGGAATTTATTGGCAAGATTAATGTCAATCCTGTCCAATCTAATCACATAAATGAAACAGGCACAGCTGTCGAAAGATAGTGTCGCAAAGCTATGGGTCTAAGGGATGACTATGACTGCCAGGTTGGCGTTTGGATATAAGATATTCTATTAGTATCTCACGAACCATCGGTCATTATTTGACGGGTGGTTTTTATCATTTAAGCACGAAAGGAGCATATTATGAAAAGTATTAAAAGCAAATTAGTGGTTTATTTTTCAATATTAATTTTATTGATATCGGCCAGCTTTGGAGTTATTTCTCTAGTTATTATTGGTAGGACTGTAACGGAGAATGCAGAGGCATCATTGGTACTACTGGCAGGAGAGGGCGCCAAGCTCACGGAAAGTCGGATTGAAACAGGTATTCAATCACTAGAAACCATTGCAAAAATCAAGGAAATCGAAAGCATGGATTATGAACAGCAAAAAACGGTTATGGAAAAACAAATGATAGAATCGGGTTTTTTAGCTTTAGGGGTCGTTAGTCCGGACGGTACAACCAATTATCATGATGGAACAACCGCTGAACTTGGGGATAGGTCTTATGTTATAAAAGCATTTGAGGGAGAATCCAATGTTTCTGATGTTATTATCAGTAGAGTGACAAATTCTGCGGTATTAATGTTTGCCACACCTATTAAAAACAATGGTGAGGTTGTCGGGGTTTTAGTAGGACGACGAGATGGTAATGCGCTTAGTGTTATAACAGATGATCTTGGATATGGTGAAAACGGTTATGCTTATATGATTAATAATAAAGGCACGGTTGTGGCTCATATTGACCGTCAAATGGTCTTAGATCAATTTAATCCAATAAGCGCCTTAGAAGAAGATCCAAGTCTAGAATCATTGGCTGTTCAGTTTGAGACCATCATATCAGGTGAGGATAATGTAGATAGATACACATATGATGGAACGGATTTATATATCGGATACACGGGTATTGAAGGAACGGATTGGATTATTGTTATAACAGCCAATGCGGGAGAGGTGTTACAGGCCATACCCACACTTCAAAAAAGTATTTTGATAGCGACAGTGATTATACTTATTATCAGTATAGCCCTATGTTATATTCTAGGGGATTCTATTGTGAAACCGATTATTGGGATTATTGAGCATTCCAAAAAAATTGCCAATCTGGATATTACTGAGGACGTACCACAAGTCTATATTAGCAAAAAAGATGAAGTAGGATCACTTGCAAAAGCTTTTCAAAGTGTAACAGACAATTTACGTGAGTTCATTAAACATATATCGGACACATCACAACAAGTTGCAGCGTCTTCAGAAGAATTAACAGCAACTAGTCAACAATCAGCATATGCAGCAGATGAAGTGGCTAGAACCATTGAGGAGATTGCAAAAAGTGCTACAGAACAGGCAAAGGACACTGAAAATGGCGTCATGAGAACGGATGAAATCAGCTATATTATTGAAGAAGACCTTAAGGATATGAAGCAGGTAGATGTAGCTATGAGGCAATTGACCTTGCTAAAAGATGAAGGTACTGAGGTTATAAAAGGTCTTAATACGAAAACCCAAAATAGTAACAATGCTATTGAAAAAATTTATCATAGTACATTAGAGACCAATCAAAGCGCGGACAGGATTGGACAGGCTAGTGAGCTTATTAGAGGTATAGCAGAGCAAACCAACTTATTGGCGCTTAATGCAGCCATAGAAGCAGCAAGAGCCGGTGAAGCCGGAAAAGGTTTTGCGGTAGTTGCAGATGAGATTAGAAAACTGGCTGAGGAATCTACGACATCAGTGAAAGATATTAATGATATGTTAAAGAAGTTACAAGATAACTCAAAAAGTTCTGTAAAATCTATGGAAGAAGTACAAGGCATCATCAAAGAACAGGTTGAAAGTGTCAGTATTACTGAGAGCAAATTTAACGGTATTTCCAAACAGGTTGAAGATGTTAAATCCATTATCAATAGGGCGCTAGATTCAGTTAGTACGATGGATGATAAAAAGAATGAGTTAGCAGAGATTATGCAAAGTCTAGCGGCAATAGCAGAAGAGAATGCTGCCGGTTCTGAAGAAACATCGGCTACGATGGAAGAACAAGCGGCATCGATGGCAGAGATCTCCAATGCCAGTGACGCTCTGTCTCGACTGGCTGAGGATATGCAGACAAGGATTGCAAAGTTCAAGTATTAAGATTAGTAAAATGATTCCCTGAAAAACCTTTCATGGCCGACTTATGAAACAGCTTGTTTTTGATTCACTTGACATTCGACGATGCGTCGGGTAATATAAAAGTATAACGACGCAACGTCGGATTGCATAGGAGGCAAGGGCTGAGATGAATGCGGCAGCAAGAAGGCAACAGATTCTAGAAGCAGGGCATCGTTTGTTTATTAAACAAGGGTTTATGGTTACTACGATTGAAGAAATAGCAAAAAATGTAAAAATTGCCAGAACGACAGTTTATGAGTATTTTAACTCCAAGGATGATATCTTATTAGCACTTATAAAACAAATGATTTCAAATCATCCAAAAGATCTACCTGAAGGTGATACCAAAAGTAAGCTTATTTATCTCGTTCAATCTTCTCTTAAACAACTTCAAGAGAATAAAATGATTTATAGGATTCTTTTTGAAGAGTTTTTTGCATTGGAAGAAGAAACAGCACAGTTTATTAAAAATTGGCAAAACCTTAAATTAGCACAAGTGTATGAGATTATACGTGAGGGGATTGCGTCGGATTGTTTTTCTAGAAGATGGAGTTATATGGATATCGGATTTGCCTATCAAGCATTATTAGAACATAAAATGAGAAGCTTAATAAGAATGGGGCAAGTGGTGGATGCAGGTTATGAGGCGACGCACTTGGTGAATCTTTTATGGTTGGGAATAGGAAAATAGACATAAAATGGAACGGTTTTATATTTCATACGTCTAAAAAGAGTGAACATAATATACGTACATACATAGGAGGTATTTATTTGTGAAGAAGTGGATGATTTTTGGCATATTGATTATAGTCGTAGGGCTTTTTTCGGGATGCTTTAAGAGCACTCCAGAAGTTGTGGAGGAAGAGCTGGTTGTTTCAGATGTCATTGAAGAAGAAATGAACGAAGATACTTCAGAGGAAGCGACAGAGGAAGTAACAGAAAACACATTACTGGAAGAGGAAGAAGAACCGGTTATGGACGAAGATGTGGAGACGACAACAGGTATTTATGTCGGACAGATTGATTCCAATAGCATCGAGGTTGAACTCACAGATATTTCTGTGGAAGATAGCTTCAAAGCATTTAGATTCTCTGAAACAGTAAAAGCGAATTTTGGTGACTATAATCTTACAGAAGGTGATAGGGTACAGATTTCATTTAAATTAGATGAAAACAATGCGAGTATTATTTACGATATTGAAAAAGTAGAATAGCGGTTAAAGAGTCAAAACTAAGTTTTACTAAATTCACATACAATATATGTTTTTGACGTCTTAACCATAGATATAATAAAAAGAGAAGCCCAAGCTAATCGTAAAGTTGGACTTCTCTTTAATTTGACGAACAGAAGAAATATATAAGTGTTGGTGAATACCTATAACTCATAGTCCCCAACAAGAGGTACAAATCTAACGGGTTCGATAAAAGTAACTGAAATATTTCCCGCACTGTCTTTTTTTACAAGGCTTAAGTCTTGGCTATCCTTATTTCCAACTGGGATAAGAAGCCTACCATCCGGACTTAGCTGGTCAATTAGAAGTGGTGGGATTTCTCTTGCAGCAGCGGTTACGATGATGCGATCATAAGGGGCATGTTCTTTTAAGCCGAAAGTACCATCACCTAGAACAAAGTCAATGTTATGATAATTTAATTCTTTTAAGCGTGTTTCTGCTTTTCTCATTAGCGGTTCTATGGTTTCAACGGTGTAGACCCTTTTGGAGAACTGTGCTAGAAAAGCTGTCTGATAGCCGGAACCTGTACCTATTTCTAGAACTTTATGCTCAGGCTTAAGTTCAAGAAGCTCTGTCATGTATAGAACAAGTGAAGGCTGTGAGATGGTTTGTCCAAAACCAATGGGAAAAGCACGATCGACATGAGCCAAATCTTTGTACTGCTCCATGAAAAAACGACGATCTAACTGTTTGAAAAAGGTTTTAGTGGCGCTTTTGTTCATGAAATCACATCCTAGTAAAGAAAAATAATGTATTAAAGTGGTTGCGATAGAGGTTTTAACCTATATAAAAAGTATAACATAAGGTCAGACCATAGGAAATCCGTCCTATGACCTTGAAAATGCATCTTTTTAATAGGTTGATACGTCCAATAAAGCGTAAGGCATATGGACAAGAAGGCGAGGTAAGAAAATGAAAAAAATTTTTAATTATAAAATAGCATTATATATCATGCTCATGGTTCTAGGAACCTTATTATTATACGGTTGCCAATCAAAAGAACTTCAGCAAGTGGATGAAGAGGTGACATATATTGAAGAAGCCTTGGAAAACCAAGAAGAAAAAAATCTTAAATCACCTGAGCTTGAAGTAGAGGTAATTAATGTAGTGGAGAAGAAGTATGAGGATATATTAGGGGCGTATCTAAGTGCTTTACCTATTAAGCAGTCAGATGAACCGGTATCTTCTGATGCACAAAAAGTATGGGTAAAGGATATGAGAACTTTATATGATGAGAAGGGTACTTCCAAAGCTATATATGATTTATACAAGGAAGGAATCAGTAAATTGGCCTCAGAAGAAGCAGATTTGTTTACAGCGTATGCTATTTCCGGAATGCGCAGGAACAGTTTTGAAGACTATAGTGATTTAGAATTTTATGTATTGCAACCGGATTTTTTGGACCGATTTTTTCTAGAAGCAAAACCATATGATTATAAGTATATTAAGTTAAGTCAGAATGTAGATAAAATTGAAGATGCAGAAATAAAGATTTTATTATTGGCAGCAAAAAATAAAGGTTATTATATCGCCAGTGCCGAAGGTATGTTGTTTTATCTTGTTGATTTTACTGAGTTTGCAAAAAACAGAGATTATAATACAAAACCAATGAGAGACTTACTGATCACATTGGCGATTGATAGCCTTGAACCAATGGCTTCAGATGGTGGATTTGTTGTTGATGGTGACACCATTGCAGCAAGAACCTATGGTATGGAGAAAATGCTGGAAGAATATGAGGGTACACTATATGAAAGGTATATGGCCATTCGTTTTAAAGACCATATGAGTATGTTGCTTATGGGCATAGATAATTCACCGACTTTTAACTATGATAATCAACGTCTAAAGGAAGACTCTATAAGAGTATTCAAAGAGATACAGACATTGGAAGACAGCTATATGGCTGAGCTTGTAACAGATTTTATGGAATTGGTATCAAGTAACAATCATATACTGGATGAATCTGTACGAGGGGAAACTTATGAATTGCTTAATAGAATAGATGACCAATATAATCTTACCTTGGAGGATATATCTTCATTTGGGACATGGATGTCCGGCCTAGGTGTTGAAGAATAAAAAACAAAAGAAGTACATTATGTTAAAGTGCTGACATATTGTATTTTTTTTTGTCAAACTAATCATAGCAAGTTATAGAATTATACATTATAATGGAGTGAGAGCGTATAAATGTAACAAAATGTAGGAGAGTAGGTGAAATCAGATGAATTTGAAACGTGGAATTTTGGAAAGAATCAGGTACCGAGTATATGAAGTGCTTGACCGAATGGGTCAACAAAGCTACGATTATCAGCACGTTAGAATGGTTGAGCGCTTAAGCCTTGATATGGCAAAAAGACGAAGTTTAAATACTGAGGTTGCTCAGGCCATTGCGTTGCTTCATGACATGGGCCGAATTACAGAAAATGCTGTAGGTAAAGAACATGCTATTGTAGGGAGTAAGTTGACTTATAGGTGGCTTACGGATTATGATGTGGATGAAGTGACAAAACGGACAATAGTGGATGCAGTGGCCAAGCATAATAGAAAAAAACAAATTGATGGTCCATATGATGAGTTGATCAAGGATTGTGATGCGTTGGCTCATAAACTAGAGATTGGAGAATACCTTCCAAAATATGAGCAATTAAGATGTGAACAAGCCTATAAACTTTTTTTCAAAATGGTTATGAAAGATTTTGATGAAATGGATAGGATTTTTAAAGAAAAATATGTCCATTTATGGTCACTTCTAAAGGATATAGATGAGGAATCAATAGATGGTAAGTGGGTTCATAATATTCGAACTGAGATTAGAACCTTAAGAGCGATGATTTGGTTGCTTAAGGGATATCAGTCCAAAGACGTTAAAAGATTGGATACGTTTCTTAAAGAAGCATTTATTGACTTAGAGCTATCAAGAAAGCTTACAGTTTTTAGCAAGTCATTAAATAAAGCAGAAATGTCGCCTAAATTTATTAAGGAAGTTAGTAATCTTATACAGGATGAAAACAAAAAAATGATTAAAAAAATTAAGAAGAAATTGTTAGGCCAAGAAAAGGCGATTCAAAAAGTGAGTTTTGGATTAAAGTCAATGTCGCATCATGAGGCTATAGCCTTGAAATACAAAATACAAGAAGATATCAAGAGAGACTACGTATCCCTTCTTAAAACAGTATCCATTAAGGACTTAAGATCATTGCATAAGCTCCGAATATTTGGAAAAAAATTCCTATATTTAGCAGAGTCCGGCCTTGTTTCTTTTATAGACGAAGATGATGGTGAGCTTTATAGTAATATTCACAAAACCGTCGGTGGGCTTAATGATATTAGGGAAAATAAAAGGTTGCTTAAGACATTAATGAAAAAAAAGTCCATTTCTCTCAAAAAGAAGGAAATGGACCGATTGCTGAGCTACTATGAACTAGAAACATCCAGATTGAAGCAAGAAATGAAATGGATGTTATTTAAAATGAAGAAACGTTTTCTATAAAGAGGTATCATAATGTCCTCTTTAAGGTGTGTCACTTCTTAAGTGAGCCAAGTATGCCACGAATTAAAGTCCTTCCTAGATGAGAACCGATGGAAGAAGCGGTTGACTTCATAAATCGATCTAGAGGTGTATCTGTCTTACGAACACTTTTTTTGACATCTTCTTTAGTGGTTGAAGACATTTGTGCGTGTAGCGCTTTTTCTTTAAGGGCCTCATAAGCAGAATGGCGGTCGTAACTTTGGTTGTATTTATTCTTGAAGTAAGATTGATGGATGTGCTTGATGACCGTCTCCTGCTCGGCAACGGGACCGATCTTACTTTTTGGGGGCATAATATAGGCCCTTTCAACAATACTGGGTATGCCTTGATCATTTAAGAAGGAAATCAATGCCTCTCCGACACCTAGATTTGAAATGACATCCGCTGTATCAAAAGCTTCGTTTTGCCTAAAGGTATTTGCTGCTACACGTACTGCTTTTTGCTCTTTAGGTGTGTAGGCACGTAAGGCGTGTTGAATTCTATTGCCGAGTTGGGCCAGTACTGATTCGGGGATGTCAAGGGGATTTTGAGTAACAAAATAAATACCAACACCTTTTGAGCGTATTAACTTAATTATCTGCTCGAATTTATCCAGTAATGATTTGGACATATCTTTAAAAATCAAATGTGCTTCATCAAAAAAGAATACCAGTCGTGGTTTGTCCAGGTCACCAACTTCATCTAAATCTTCGAAAAGTTCGGAGAGTAACCATAGAAGAAATGTAGAATATAGACTGGGGTTGCTTGAAAGCTTTGAAGATTCTAGGACATGAATCATACCGCGCCCCATATTGTCGAACGTAAGCAAATCATGAATATTAAAAGCAGGCTCTCCAAAAAAATGCTCAATACCTTCCTGCTCCATAATAATAAGTTTTCGATGAATAGCACCGAGTGTTGCTTTACTAATACTACGATATTGTCCTTCCAGTATGGACCCATTTTCAGTAATGTACTTAAGGATGGCCAGCAAGTCTTTAAAGTCAAGTAAAAGCAGGCCGTTTTCATCTGCAAATTTAAAGATTGTGTATAAAACGGAGGTCTGAACGTCATTAAGTGTGAGTAATTTACTAAGCATAAGTGGACCCATATCTGAAATAGTTGCCCGAATAGGATGGCCTTCTAGACCAAAGATATCCCAAAAAGTCGTCGGGTAAGTTGCAAAATCAACACCCTCAAGTCCAAGTTGTTTAAGGCGTTGTTGAAACTTATCGCTTATTGAACCGGGTTCGATAAAACCCGTAAGGTCCCCTTTAATATCTTGCATAAAAACGGGTACACCATGTTCACTAAAAGTTTCAGCCAGTACTTTTAAGGTTAAAGTTTTTCCTGTTCCAGTTGCACCGGCAATAAGCCCATGCCTGTTAATCATTTTTGGATTCATTCGAATTCTTTTACTTGCATTAATACCTATCTCCATTATACACCTCATATTTTTCTTTTTTTGAAGCCTTTTAGGCTCGAATATGCCTAGGCTATTATTTATCATAGCATAAAAATAGGATCTTTTCATCTTGTAGATGTGAGGCTGAACAATAAAATTATTTTCCAATAGATACGAATCCTTAACACGAATTATAAACTTTTTTGAACATAAGATTATGAAGGAGGCAATATGAATATCATACTCATTGGCATGTCAGGCGCAGGGAAAAGTACTTTAGGTATTCTACTTGCTAAAGCTATAGCTAAAGAATTCCTTGATACCGATCTGCTCATTCAGAAAAAAACAGGGGCATTACTTCAAAATACGATAAATCAACAAGGAATTAAAGCTTTTCTTGATATTGAAGAAAAAGTGATTATGTCAATGAAGGTAGAAAACACAGTGATTGCGACAGGCGGAAGTGTGATATATTCCAAAGCAGCCATGAATCATTTGAAAAAACTGGGAAGGATTGTTTACCTCTATGTTCCTTTTGATGAAATTGAGACTAGGGTCAATAATATAAAATCCAGAGGCATTATTATGCGTAAAGGTAGAAGCCTCAAAGATGTTTATGATGAAAGAACACCACTATATAATCATTATTGTGATACTGTTGTAGATTGTAGCCTTAAGGATGTTGAAGCATGTGTTGAAGCGATCATACTAGTAATAAAATAAAGAGTTGACATATAAGGAGTATAAAAAGACCTACCACAATACTATGATTGTGGTAGGTCTTTTGTGACAGCCTTTAATATCATCTATTAAAGATTCTATATTTCCATTAAAACGACAGCATCGAATTCATCTGTAATCTCTTGTGTAGGTGGTGCAGTAAGAAGTGAACCGAGAACGATGGCTACGAGTGCTACAATGAAAGCCGGTACGATTTCATAAATCTGCCAAATAGCACCTTCAAAATTCTTCGCAAGGGTAATCCAGAAGATGACCGTCAAAGTACCTGAGATCATACCAGCCATGGCACCCCATTTATTCATGCGCTTCCAGAAAAGCGAAAGCAATATAACCGGTCCAAAAGCGGCTCCAAAGCCAGCCCAGGCATTAGAAACCAAACCAAATACAGAGCTGTTAGGGTTAAGGGCAATAATAATAGCAATTGCAGATACAATGACAACAGAAAGTCTACCAACCAAAATCAATTCTTTATCATCTGCCTTCTTCCTAAAAAACTGTTTGTAAAAGTCCTCAGAAATAGAGGAGGCAGTAACCAAAAGTTGTGAATCAGCAGTACTCATACTTGCCGCCAAGATGGCCGATAAAAAGAGACCGGAAAAGACCGGTATGAACATACCATCCACCATATGCATGAATACTTTTTCGGCATCGGCAACAGGGGCATCAACAAAGTAAAGTCTGCCAATCATACCTACAAAAACGGCAGCAAAGAGTGTAAGAATAACCCAGATCATAGCGATGAGTCGGGCTTTTTTTATGTGGTCAGAGGAGCGGGCTGCCATAAATCTTGCCAATATATGTGGCTGACCAAAATACCCAAGTCCCCAAGCCAAATTAGAAATAATGACAATGAAAGAAATGTTTGTAATGGTTCCGGTTTCTTTAAATAGACTCATATAATTTACGTCAATAGACTTAAGAGCTGTAAAAGTCTCGCCAAAGCCGCCAAGTTCTGCAAGGGCAATAATCGGAACAATCATTAAAGCTATAAACATCAGAACACCTTGTATTACATCTGTTGATGAAACGGCCATGAAACCGCCAAGAAAAGTGTAAAGAACAATGACTAACCCGCCTAGAACCAATGCGTACATATAGGGTATACCCATAACCAGTTCAAATAATTTAGCACCAGCTGCAAATTGGGCTGAAGTATAAACGGAAAAGAAGACAATGATGACCAAGGCTGAAACGACTCTAAGAATCTTAGTGTCATCTCTAAAACGGTTTTCAAAAAAGTCCGAAAGGGTTAAGGCGTTCTTTGACAGCTCAGTATATTGTCGTAATCTTCTTGCGACCATTTTCCAATTGACATAAGTTCCGAGTGCTAAACCAATCCCAATCCAAGCGGCTTGAATTCCACCTAAATAAGCCGCACCCGGTAAACCAAGAAGTAACCAACCACTCATATCCGAAGCTTGTGCAGATAAAGCGGTTGTCCAGCTACCCAGATTTCTGCCTCCGAGCACATAGTCAGAAAAATTACTGGTCTTACGGTAGGCAATATAGCCGATACCAATCATGCAAAGTAAATAAAAAGCTAAAACAATTAATTTCGTTACCTGTGAAATATCCATATTATGTAACCTCTCTCATTTTTTTCATCTGAAAGTTCTTTATTCAGTCTTATAGCATTATACAGGAAATAGAACGTGTAAACAATAGTTTAGCCACAACATCTGAATGGATTAGAGAAAGATACTGGTAGGTTCTTCATTCTTATGGTAATATCATAGTAGCAAAAATATGTAGATGTATGTAAGCATCATAGAATATAAAGTGGGGTATATAAATGGATAAAAGAACGGTTAAAAGTATATTATTTTTAATAACCTATGGTATTTTACTGGTATTATTAATTGTAAAAATCGATTTGGTTATACAAATGCTAGGAAATGCTTTAAGTATCGCGATACCAATATTCATTGGGTTTTCAATTGCTTTTATTTTAAAAAGACCTTATAACTTTTTGAATAAGGTTTTTGCGAACCTTATTAAGAATGAAAAATTTGAAAAGATGATAAAAACGTTTGCTCTTGCTTCGGTGTATCTTCTTTTTTTTGGGGTAGTTACTTTAATATTAGCCTTTATCATCCCTCAACTTAGAGAGAGTGTCCAACTCTTGTATAAGAATATGGATGAATATGGGCGTAATCTTGAGATCTTTATAATGAATACAGCAAAATATTTAAGTCTAGATAATTTTGACTTTAGTAAATTGGATAATGCCTTAGATAAAGTGCCGGATCTTATGGGTAGCCTTGCGACAGGCCTAATGCCTAAGATTTTTGATTTCACGACGAACTTTTTATCTACGGTGGTGAATATCGTCATTGGATTTGTGATTTCCATATATTTATTGGCAGACAAACGTCACCTAAAAAGTCAGTTTCACGATGCAATAAAAGCCTATCTACCACAAGAAATGGGAGAAAAGCTTTTAAAGGTGTTACAACTCTCCAATGAGACTTTTACAAAATTCATATCTGGCCAATTAACAGAAGCGGTCATCTTAGGTGTGCTTTGCTTTATTGGAATGATAATTCTGGGCTTTGAGTATCCCATATTAATCAGTGTCATTATTGGCATTACTAGTGTAATCCCCATTGTAGGGGCAATCATAGGTCTGATGCCAGCTTTATTTATATTATTAATGATTGAGCCGGTTCAAGCCCTTTGGTTTTTAGTTTTTATAATTGTTCTTCAACAGATTGAAAGTAATTTAATATATCCTAAAGTCGTAGGTGGAACCATTGGGCTGCCACCCTTGTGGGTTCTACTAGCAATTATTATTGGTGGTGGACTTTTTGGTATTCTAGGTATGCTACTTGGTGTACCGACTTTATCGGTTATCTATCAGCTCTTAGAAGAAGACATCCATGCAAAGAAGCATGGATGAAGTTATGAATAAGCATTAGGGTTTACCACAAAGGTTGGTTGGTCTGTGTGAGATAGTTTTCTTTGGACTGAACAAGCACATGGAAAAGCGGATCTTTTTCGCCCCAAACAGTCTCCATTAAATGAATGCTAATCATAAGATCATTTCTAGTAAGTCTAGGATAATCTAGCAATCCATAGCTATCATCAGGCATATAAGCGTACCATAGGTCATGGTTGTCTTTTATCCAATCGGTACCCGTATCATGAACGGCGGTTCTGATTTTGGCGGCCAGTTCTAGATAGGGGTATTTTTGATTTGAATCATTTTGACTGTCTAAAAGTAGACTATAGGACAACAAAAAATTCATTTCTGTTACGAGGTGATTGAGAGAAACATGTGTTGGTGCATGAGGCTTAGTGGGGTGATAGTAATCTTGGAGCAGTAAACCGCCATTTTTAGTGACAAAACTGAATCCGTCCGCATACCATAACAAGAAATCCGCATAAGCAGTCAAACTTGTCATTAATCGATTGGAATCTTTAGATGACAAATGTGGTATGCCGTCATAACTTAAGTTTTTATGATAATTGTACATGTCCATTATGAACAATGCAGCATCCGTAGAAAAGCGTGTGTCATAGAAACCGGCTTCGATTCCATAATCATCGTAGAGCCATCTAGACTTTGGTTCCGTAATCCAAAAACCGATATCATTTTGCTGAGGTAAGCTATGATTAAGGCTTATAATACTTAGAGTCTCAAGGTATGTGTTGGTTACCTGTAGTCCTCTTTTTTCTTGGCTTTGTATAGAGCTAATAAAACGTTGCCCAACATGTTCAGCGGGTACGCGCCAATAGGCACGAGGTGCATAGGGAATATAGGAAGTTGGAACTTCATAATAAATACCATCGGTTCTAAGCTTGCGAAATCGGTTTAAATCAGCAATGCGTATGTCTTGTGCGATAATGGGGTCTTGATTATGTGTAAAAGGTGAAATGTGATTTGAAGACATAATACCCCAGTGTTCTGTTAGTGTTTGATGTGTTTCTGATTTCGGAAGGGGTAGTCTGGCGGTCCATTTTCTGCCACCTGTGCGTTTGGTTAATAGGCTTGTAGGAGAAAGTTCAAGATTCTCAACAATGACATTGGCGTCTAATAAGGTATATACATCGACCATTCCGAAACGCATTTGGTTAGAAAAAACAGCAGTCTTCGGTAATACAAAAGTATCACTTCTGGAGGCCACAGGTTGAAGAAAATCTGTCATTAGCAAAGGCGCCCATTGGCTGGTTGTATTATTAATGACATTAGCGTAGGTAATCTGAAACAAATCATCAATCTTTATGTGGTTCGTATCCTTCCCATCAGCAAATGATTCTAGGACGGACCAAGTAAGACCTAAGTCCATTGTAGATGGGGGTGTCACATTCTGGGAAACAAGATTCTTTAGATGCGTATCTTCAGAAGCCTGAGACAAGCTTAAATGATAAGACAAATCTCCCTTAAGAAATAATCTAAACTGAATATCCAGCAAAGCAATAGGCATCTTGGATTGTTTTTCAAGTATGGTGAAGAAGTAGTGGTGCGTGGTCATCATCAAATCATCAGTCATTGAGATTTTTTCCTCATCAAGAACTAAGAGATAACTAGGATGAATGGTGAGCATGGGTGTGAAAATCTCGCCTACTTGATCGGGGAGCGTCCAAATGAAGCCGCCTTTCGTATCCTCATGGAGGGATAGAGTGCCTTCGACGGTTAAAGGTCCGGCAAAGACAACCTTGTTCATACCTATAAGAAGTAAAATACATATAGTGATGATGCTTAAGTGTTTGTACAAATTTATGTTTTTCAATGTTATGCCTCCAGGTAGTTACTTTTTAGTTGCGCGCCAACTGCCGCTCATAAATCCGGTTAAATCATAATCACCTACAATTTCTCCCGGTCCTACTATTTTTCCGTTTTTTAGGAACTCATATTCTAAATATGTACCGTCTTCCGTATAGGCAAGTGCAACCATAACGACAGCACCTTTTTTAATTTCCATTCTAAGTCCGACGATGTCATCGGCACCTTCGATATAACCTGTGTTTGATTCTACAAAAGTAAAAGGTCCTTCATAGACCACTTCACTTTCCTCAATGCGCCTAAGCTCTAAGGCATAGGTCATGGTTGTACCTACAAAAGTAAAGCTTTCAATTTGACTATTCATGTCACCCGGGTCTTCCCCAAAAGCCTGAGCTATGGGTATGATGAAGACATTAACAATGATCTTCATGAGAGCTATAATCATAGTTCTAAGAAATTGACTTTCTTCCTCTATGGTTAGAACCACATCCCATGGACCGGCCATTTCACCCATATAAGAAGATATGTTTATACTGTCTGATGCTCGTTCAAGATCTCTTTTGGTGTCAATGATTTTAACTCGTGCAAGGTATTCATTTTCTTTTTCATAGATATGGGTTACCTCTTTGTCCCTCGTGATCATAGGCGGTAAGATATTTTCTTCATCATCTTCTTCATCACCAAATGTCCACTCTAGTTTATAGCGCTCTGGTGCATTTTCTACTTCTACTTTAAAAGTGACGGCTTCACCGGGCATAATGGTGGTACGGTCGGCTTCAAGAGTTATTTTGGGTGCGTTTTGTTCAAAGATATAGTGTTCACTGTTGACAATCTGGACCCCTGCATGAGCGAGAGCATAAATAGCATCATCCATTTCAATGGTATAATCAACAGCCGTGCCACCAAGGG
>NZ_JCBCDA010000172.1:0-1660 GCF_059865615.1 Petrocella sp.
ACTCAACTTTCCCACCATCAAATCACACTCTAAACCTGACGTGACAGCAGGTACTTTATAAAAACATGCATCTATTGACATGAAAATGCACCAATCAGTCTGATAAAATGGAATTGCGAAATAACATCAATCAGACAAGAAAGGTGCATATCAAAATGATACATCACAATGACTCATCTGAACAGACTAAAGTTGCATTATTTCAAGCTTTTTCTAATCTAGGTATTGCTGGACTCCTTAGAAAGTCCGGTATACGTAAGGCCCAAGGTCATTCTTCTTACGAAGTATTCAAGTTCCTGTTTCTCCTTGTTTTTCAAGGTAAGAACCTTTTCAGGTTCCTTGATTCCAACCGTAAAGAAGAAGCTGTTTCTAAAAATACCTATTACAGGTTTTTGAACACTTCAACCTATAACTGGAAGAAATTCCTGTTATTGCTGTCAGCAAAGGTTATTTCCATGTTCAACCGCCTTACAAGACCAGAAAGAGTTAATGTACTGATTCTAGACGATTCCATTGTCACGAGAAACCGAAGCAAGTCGGTTGAGTTATTGGCAAAGATCTACGATCATGCTTTTCATCGGTATCAGAGGGGTTTTACAATGCTGACCCTTGGGTGGTCTGATGGTTACAGCTTTATCCCTACTGGTTTCACAATGCTTTCTTCCAGAAACGAAAAGAATCGTTTTCAGGAAACAAGTAACGAAATCGACAAACGCACCAATGGTTACAAGCGCAGGAAAGATGCTCTCCTGAAAAAGCCAGAAGCCGCTGTACAACTTATCAAAGAAGCTCTAGCCGCTGGAGTTTCTGCTGATTATGTCCTTATGGACACTTGGTTTACCACTGAACCTATGATTAAAGCTATTCTTAACGAAGGACTTGATGTTGTAGGCATGGTCAAAAAGGGAAATGCCAAGTATTGTTATAAAGGCAAACGTTACAGCCTAAAAGAGCTTCGTAACCTAGTCAAAAGAGAATGTGGCGGTGGTATCTTTGGGTCAATTAATGTTACAACTAAAGATGGTATACCTGTGAAGGTTGTTATTGTCAGAAACCGTACCAATAAAGGTGAATGGCTTGCTGTCTTAAGCACTGATCTATCAATATCAGACGAGGAAATCATCCGAATCTACGGCAACCGATGGAGCATTGAAGTATTTTTTAAGTCTGCCAAGTCATTCATGAAGCTTGGTAGTGAATTCCAAGGCAGAAGCTACGATATGATTATTAGTCACACAACCATCGTCTACTGCAGATACATCCTGCTTGAATGGCTGCGCAGAGAAGAAAACGACACCAAAACTTTTGGTGAATTATTCTTTAGATACTGTGAAGACATACAAGATATGGACTATATA
Source organism: Petrocella sp. (assembly GCF_059865615.1). Lineage (NCBI taxonomy): Bacteria > Bacillati > Bacillota > Clostridia > Lachnospirales > Vallitaleaceae > Petrocella > Petrocella sp. The sequence continues at coordinate 1,359 of NZ_JCBCDA010000172.1, forward strand.
ACAGCCATAAAGAGCCTGATGGATCTATTCATAGAGCATATGGAATCAGTTGTTATAAGCAACACAGTAACTATCAAGAGTCAACTACAGCAGTGGATTAGTCAGCAAGCTCCTTATATCAAGGTGTTGTTCGCTGATTTAAGCTGGGAAAGTTGAGTTAGTAAAAAACAAGAATCTCCCACGCATCATTCACCCATCTATTCTTTTAAGTAAAGTTAATTATTTAACAAATAGGGTTGACGCACACACTTAAACGCGTTATAATAACACATAATTTCATATATTTATAGCAAGGATGAGGA
>NZ_JCBCDA010000038.1:0-2108 GCF_059865615.1 Petrocella sp.
TTTAAAGATTTCGAAAAATTTCTTATAACTGTTGTTTTACCGCGACCAGGACCACCGGTAATCAAACCAAAGCCTTTTGTATCTAATAAGTAATTCAATCGATAAATCACTTCTTTATATTCTGAAGTTTCAACCACAATGTCTTTTTTGCTTTTGATGAAAGGATTAAATTCCAAACCATACCGCTGTATATAAGTCATTATTCTAAGCCTCCAGTTAATTTTATTTTTGTACGTTTTATTTTTGAATTATCGCATTTATTTAAAAGTTTGATAGGCGTCAAAACATCTTTTATAGGGTCTACAACAAATACCTCACTTAAATCTGGAGAATATCTTAATGTAATTTTCTGTTTAGAATAACGATAATCAACTTCGTACTCCACACCATCTAAAACAATAACATTATCTGAAGAAACCCGACGTTCATACTCCAGTAGAAAACTTTTATTAATCTGATCTTCTGACAATCGTTTAATAAATTTAGACTCACTGAAAAATCGATCTTGAGGTGACAGTCCACCGAGGGAACTATGAACTCTTTGGTTGTAGTGCTGTACATAAGCGTTTAAAGATGTTCTTAAGTCATCTAAATCCTTAAAGTCATCCATATTTAAAGTGGACATCCATTGTTGCTTTAAGGTTCTAAACCAACGCTCGATTTTCGCTTTTTGAGTAGGCGTATATGGCGCGCAATAATTCAAAGAGACACCAATCCGAGCTCCTAGTAACGACATCTGCTTGTTTTTGTAAGCAGATCCATTATCAAAACTAAGAATTTTGGGTCGGCCAAACTTGGTAACAGCTGATTTTAATATGGACATTAGATTAATGTAATTATCGTTAAAGAAAACATCAATGCCTACTATGTACCTTGAAGCATCATCAATCAAGGCTTGAATCCAGACTTTCTTCTTTTTTCCATTAACCTTTAAATAAGGGCCAACACTACTATCACCATACCAAGCCTCATTGATATGAGGTCTTTCATACCGTCTCATATCTTTATTTGTTGTCGTGCCATTCTCTAAGTTAAGTTGATTAATGTATCTGTTAATAGTAGAAAGAGAAACATCATCTTTTCTAATGGTGCCATTGTCTATCAGGTTCTGATATACCAGTGTAGCAGGAAGTCTTGGGTAAGTTTTTTTTAGGTAATTGAGTTGTTCAATCATATCTTCGTCTAGCTTTCTTGATAACCCAAGATCCTCACGATGTTTAGGTAACAAGGCATCAAATCCATTTTTTTGATACTGATAGTACCATCTTTCGATGGTTGATTCGGAAACATGAACCTCTTTTCCGCTTGGTAAAGTGTAGAGTTTTTTAGCCGCATCCCTAAAAAAGCCATGAAGACTACCGTGTTCATCAAAGGTCCCACTGATAATTGGAGCAATGATTGCGTATCTAAAAAGGCCTAGTGCTTTTCTTTTTTCTTCATTCATCGTAAAAATCCTCCTAAAATTTAAGACTACTATGAGGATAAAACAAAAATTCTAAAAAATGAATGAAGGTTATGTGGGTTGAAGAAATAAAATATTTGAGACTCGCTTAATCTGCATAAACTGCCTTTTAAAAAAAGAAAAGCAACTCTCAGCTATGCTTTGATTGAGCTTAATATCAAAAGCTATTAATTTTTCTTTCCAATGTAAACGATACTGTTTAATCACATAAGAAATGTTGTCTTCATCAATAAAAGGATTAGAGAACATGACTCCGTCATTAGACACGTTATTTTCAAAGTTTTCAATAATAGAAAGATGATCCTCTAAAAGAATTCTAGAATAGGGAACAAGAAATTCTGGCATGAGCGCATGGGTCTTTGAGCAAGCTTTGCACTTAAGTCTTTTAATCTCTAAAGGCATAAGCTTCTCGGGTGTTTTAACAGAACGGGTGTACTTGCCATGTTTGATTAGTTGGCCAGTTTGACCACAAGGGCATATGAGTTTATGAAAATCAAGATTTATAAGTTACTGTTCAGACCCAATAAAAATCAAAAAAAATTGACGAAATTTTTTCCTGTGGAAAAAGTGATAAGAGCAAGGCAATCGTTTTTTAAGGTTGCCTTGCTTGAATTTTTCCTTTATTATCCACAGTTATTCACAGATG
>NZ_JCBCDA010000156.1:0-4752 GCF_059865615.1 Petrocella sp.
GAAAGGATATACTGCTTTGTTGATGTTACCCTTTAGCTTAATCCTATTTGGAATTTCTTATGCAATTAGTGTGTGGATATTTAATAAATATATAGAATAATGGTTAAAGGGTCAAAACTAAGTTTCACTAAATTCACATACAATATATAGATTACGTTGATGCATTCGTAACTATATATGGTATGCGAAAGTTCAACTATATAGTTTTGACGTCTTAACCAATAATTAAATATTGAAGACAACGCAACTTAACTAAAAAATAAGAAAGAAAAGGAGGTAGAATTCATGAAAACTTTAAAGAACACACCGAGAAAAGACAACAGAATAATATTTAGACCCTACCTCACTTTTTCTAGCATCTCGTGATATTGTCAAAAGACAATGAATAAGATTGCCAACCTACAACCATTATGTTGTGAGTTGCAATCAACAAGATGAACATAGATATAATGAGCCATGGGACTAGAACCCATGGCTTTTTCATTTTTGTAAGTTTGAATTTTTAAGGATAGACTCAGAAAATGAAAAATAAACGCGAGGAAGCAGTAGGTCATCCTTAGACCTATACCCATTAGCGATAAAAAGCCATGGCATCTAACAAGATACCATGGCTTTTTCAACTTATTTTTCCGACTTTTGGAAAGATCAGTGTTATAGAAAAAGCAATCACAATCAATGAGCAGCAGTTTTTAGGCATTATAACCGCAAGCAATACATAAGGTTATAGGCCAAGAGGAGGAAGAACCATGAAACAAGAAATTCGCAGTTATTGTAAAACAGAAGGTAAGAACAGCATCCACTTAATGTATGAAATTAATCAAGCAAACGGGGACGACAGAAAAGAAAAGGTTAGAATCCTACTTACGAAAGTTCGTAAATTTTTTGGAGGCATTTTCAAGCAGCCCAGCAAAGATCTAACAAAAAGCTTAAGGAGAAGAGAAAATGAAAACTATGAGCGAATTTAGAATCAAAAACAGTTAAGATAATTAAGAAGCGATGAAGTCCTAAGGACTTGATATAAAGAGGTGAGGCATATGAAAAGAACAATCAAATATATGATAAAATATTGGTACCTATACCTAATAGGTACACTGATGATGGTATTGGCCATTGCCCTTGATATGAACAGTCCCATCATAACAGGAAGAATCATTGACGAAGTCATCATAGGTGGTGAAGTATCCATGTTTCAGACATTGATACTTCTACTCCTAATGATTAGTCTGGGACGGGCTTTTTTTGGCTATTTTAAGGAGTTAACCTTTGACATTGCCGGTGCGAACATTATTAAAGCACTTAGAAAAGATCTTTTTGATCACATACAAGGTCTTTCTCAGAATTTCTTTGAAGAAACAAATACCGGTGAACTCATGTCAAGGCTTAAAGATGACGGAGATAAAATATGGCATGGTATTTCTTTTGGTATTATGCTGGTCGTTGAAATGTTCATTGTACTGGTGGTCGCCTGTATATTGATGCTAAACATAAGTGTCAAACTATCACTTATCACTTTTATCGGCTTGCCATTTATTGGCTACTTCGCCTACAAGCTAGAGCGAGAAATCGATGGTGTTTATGAAAAAATCAGTGAAAAAAATGCAGAGCTTAACACAACCGCTCAAGAAAACATAGCAGGGGTAAGATTGGTAAAAGCCTTTGCAAGAGAAAAACATGAAATAAAGAAATTCTTAAGTCAAAATAAAGACTACTATGACCTTAATATGGATTATGCCAAAAGCATGAGCAGAAGATTTCCTAATATTCAATTTATATCAGATATCATACCTATATTGGTTGTTGTACTTGGTGGCGTATTTGTCATCGACGAAACACTCACCATCGGTACTTTGGCAAAATTCATGGGTTACTCTTACATGATTGTATGGCCAATGCGAATGATTGGTTGGATTAGCAGTATTATGGCAGAAGCCTTTAGTGCCATGAAACAGATTGATAAAGTATTTGATCAACAACCGGATATTACAGACCATCCGGAGGCAATGTCCGTAGAACATTGCTTAGGAAGCATCACCTTTAATCATGTCCACTTATCATTCAAAGGTCAGGAGATCCTAAAAGACATCAATTTTACTGTAAAGCCTGGACAGATGCTGGCCATCATGGGTACAACAGGATCAGGAAAAACCTCCATTATTAACTTACTGGAACGGTTCTATGACCCTACCAAAGGACAGGTTTTATTAGATGGTAGAGATATTAGAGGGTTAACCTTAGATAGCTTAAGAAGCAAGATCGCAGTCGTTATGCAGGAAGTATTTTTATTTTCGGATTCTATACTTAATAACATCCATTTTGGTAGCAAAAAGTTTTTAGCCATGGATAATATCTTGGCATCAGCAAGTGCAGCAGAAGCCCATGATTTTATTAATCGAATGGAAGGAAGCTATGACACTGTTATTGGAGAAAGAGGCATCGGCTTGTCCGGTGGTCAGAAGCAGAGGATTAGTATTGCAAGAGCTTTTGCTAAAGAAGCAAAGATACTGGTTATGGACGATGCTACCTCTGCACTTGATATGGAAACGGAGCATGAGATTCAAAAAGAAGTTAATAAATTAAAAGGTGTGACAAAAATTATCGTTGCTCATAGAATATCTGCGGTCAAAGAAGCAGATGAAATTATTATTTTAGACCATGGGGAAATCGTAGAACGGGGTACCCATGCATCCTTACTAAAACAAAAAGGTCGATATTATAATACCTTCAATGAACAATACGAAGGATATATGGCATAAAAGGGAGGTGACCTCATGGCACTAGACAGCATAAGGGAAGATGAACATTTAGAAGAAAGTCTCAAAATAGAAACCATTAAAAGGTTGTTCGGACGGCTAATAGATTATAAAAAAGAAGTCATCAAAGTATTGATCTTGATGTTATTCATCGTAGGTGTAAGTGTGGTGAATCCAATCTTTATAAAGATTGCCATTGATACATATGTAGCAGCAGGGAACATAAAAGGTCTGCTCATGTTGGCCGGCATAACAATTGTTATTAATTTTTTAAGTAAGATTGCCATCAAATGGCGGATTGTCATTATGTCAAGGGTAGCTAATGATGTTCTTATGAAAATCCGTCAAGAGCTCTATGCTCACATTCAGGACCTGTCCTTTAACTTCTTTGATAAAAGACCGGCATGGAAGATACTAGCGAGGGTTGTCGGTGACGTTAACTCCCTTAAGGATGTTCTAATTAATGGCGTCGTCACTTTAATACCTGATTTTTTGCAGATTATGGTTACCTTGGTCATCATGTTTTTATTAAACGCCAGACTGGCCATTTCAGCCATTATTATGCTTCCTTTTTTAATCGGTATGATGTACATAAGTGAGATCAAAGCCCACAAAAAATGGCGCATTTTCAGGAAGAAAAATTCTACCATGAACGCCTTTATCCATGAAGATTTCTCAGGTATCAAGGTGGTACAAAGTTATACAGCACAAAAGAAAACATCAGAGGACTTTGAAGAAATACTTGAAGAACACAAGCAATCCTTTGTATCTGCTATTGTGCTCAATGACTTATTTTGGCCAATTGTGGAAATATCATGGGGAGCAGGAACAGCCCTTGTATTTTACATTGGCGTTTCTCTAAGCAGTGCAGGTACTTTAGAAGTAGGTACTTTGATTGCTTTTACTGCCTATATCACCATGTTCTGGAACCCGATTATGAACCTTAGTAACTTTTACAACCAACTGATCATGAACCTAGCCGGAGCAGAACGGATTTTTGAGATCATGGATATGCTTCCGGATGTTGTGGATGAGACAGAAGCGGCTATGATGCCACCCATTGAGGGCCAAGTAGAATTTGAACATGTCACCTTCGGATATGAAGAAGAAACCGTGGTGCTAGAGAATGTCAGTTTTAAGGTAAAAGCGGGGGTGGAAAATCTACCATCATTAACCTGATGAGTCGTTTTTATAACATTCAAGAAGGAAGAATCCTTATTGATGATCTGGACATCGCCAAAGTGAACATAGAGAGCCTTAGAAGTCAGATGGGTATTATGACCCAAGATACATTTTTGTTTTCAGGCACCATCAAAGATAATATTCGTTATGGTAAGTTGGATGCAAGCGATGAAGAAATCATTGAAGCAGCCAAAAGCGTCAGCGCCCATACATTCATTATGGCCTGTGAAAAAGTTTACGACACCAAACTGAATGAAAGAGGTACAAAGCTATCTGTAGGGAAAGACAATTGATTGCTTTTGCAAGAACCATGTTATCAAGACCTAAGATTCTAATCTTAGACGAAGCTACTTCCAGTATTGACACTCATACAGAAAAATTGGTGCAAAAAGGGATTGAGGCTTTGTTAGAAGGAAGAACATCTTTTGTCATCGCCCATAGACCATCAACAATAAAAAATGCAGATCGTATCTTTGTTGTAGACAACCAAGGTATATTAGAATCCGGCAGCCACGATCAATTATTACAAGAAGAAGGTATTTATTATAACCTCTACATGGCACAATTTAAAGCAGGTGCATAAGTATTTACACCACTTTAACGGCGCAATCCTTTTCAAATTCGTAGGTATTATGGTATAGTAAAGTCAGATTAAAAAAAGGGGACAAAAAAATGAAAGACCATATATTTACATGGCACTCCTTTACACAAGCAGAACATGATGAGATCTTATCAAAAGTAACCATCGATCCAAGTTTTAAGAACTTTGATACTTGGACACAAAACCATAATATGGACCTTATGGTATTAAGCGCAGGTT
>NZ_JCBCDA010000045.1:0-20062 GCF_059865615.1 Petrocella sp.
AAAGCCCTCACTTTCTTGTAGTGATCCTCTTTGAGCTTTACATATTTATGACCTGACTTGAAGGCCCTGATTTGTGATGTAGCTGCTTTTAAACGATATTCAAGAGATGTAATCAATTCAAAGGAGGGGTTCATGTTATTGGCCTTTCTACATGGGAAAATTTTTAAGCATTCGTTCTATTAAGTGTTTTAATTCAGCGTTGTTATCCATGAGTGTCTGAATCATGTCATTTTGCGATTCAATGAGTTCATTTTTTAAGCTAACTTCCTGTTGAAGACTTTCTACAATCTTATCACGAAGAGCAATCTCATTCTCTAGATCTTTGTTCATATCAATCCTCACTTGCTTTTTAAAAAATTATATCAGAAACCCTTAAAATAAGCGAATTTCTCTATTATTGTATATGGTATTATGACGGTGGATAAGTGTTAAAAAAAGGCAACAAATAGTACCCAAAAAGATTACTAGGGTCTATTATAATCAAGAAAACAGAAGTTATCTGTGAATAACTGTGGAAAAAATTTCGTCAATTTTTTTGATTTTTATTGGGTCTGAACAGTAACCTAATGTAAAGACATAAAGATTTTTTCTGATTTTTTTACTTGATTTTTATTAATGTTTTTGATAAAATACTATCTGGAGAGTTAACCAACTAATATGAATAGGGGTGATTTTATGATTTACACTGGTTTTGTAAGACGAGTGGACTCACTTGGTCGTATAACAATACCATGCGAGTTACGAGCAGTATTGAATATTTCTGCAAGAGATGCAGTCGAAATCTTCCGAATTGAAGATGCCTTCGTTCTCAAGAAATATTCACCTTGTGATATCTTCACAGGGGAAATGGATGAATTGATTGAATTTGAAGGCAAGAAAATTTCAAAAAATTCAATTCTAAAAATGGCACAGATTGCAGGTTTCACGATCGTTTAGAACTTAAGCATTCTGAAGGTCATGACTTACTTTGAAAACATCATATGTGCATTATATACTTAAAATAAACCCCCCCGTTTGCACTGGGGGTTTTTACAACTTAATTATGAACAACCTCGTAGGTGTTATCTGTTAGTGTAAAAATCTCTTCAAATCCAGAAGACATCCTAATCTCATAATCTCGGTCAATGTATAAACATTCTACACCATCAATAGATTCAATAAGATCAAGACCCTCTTCTTGATTCTTGGTAAACAGTAATGTCGACAGCGCATCTGCATCCATAGAAGATTGGGTTACGATGGTAACCGATACCGTCTCACTCTCAACAGGATAGCCTGTATTGGCATCAAAGATATGATGATAAGTCTTACCATCCTTTTCAAAATAACGTTCATAAGGACCTGATGTTACCACAGTTTTATTCTTAATCTCTACATATCCAAAATTAACATTTCTTTGATCATATGGCGTCTGAATGGCTATTTTCCAATCATCACCGTTATCTTTTTCACCATAGGCATATACATTTCCACCAAGATTGATGATGGCTTTGTTAATCCCTTCACTTTTTAGTAAAAATACCAGCTCATCTGCAACATACCCTTTAGCTATGGCACCTAAATCAATAGCCATATCTGTTTTACTTAAATAGACAGACTGATCAAGTTCATTCAATACAATAGCTTCATAATCTACATACCTGAGTTTTTCGGCAATCTCGTCGGCACTTGGAACTTTCGCTTCTTCTGTACCAATACCCCACAAATCTACAATCGGTCCTACAGTAGGATCAAAGCTCCCTTTTGAAAGTTTTGCATACAACAATGCTCTTTCGATTACCCGGTAGGTATCTTGTGATACAACAATGGGTTTGATTCCTGCATTTTGATTAATAAGGTCTACTTCGCTGCCTTTTATATGTTTTGACATCAGCTCTTCAATCTCATGAATACGATTGGTCATGCGTGTAAAAATCGCCTCTGAACCCTCATCATATAAATTAATGGTAATGATTGTATCAAGTGCATAGGTCGTTATTGAGTTTGAAGAACTATTACCTGTACCTACACAGCCGGCAAGCAAAAACATAAGGTACATAATTATGCTGAACTTTTTTAACATCATTTTCTCCTAATCTATAAAATACTGATAAATATCCCGTTTAGATTTGTCTCTATCTTTTGCAATGGCTTTTATCGCCTCTTTTTTACTCATACCTTGATTTAAATAATGTTGAAGATGATCTTCAAGTGATAAGGCTTCATACAATACATTTTCTTTTGACTTAAGTTGCTCCTTTGAGCACCCAGCAATAATCAAAACATATTCACCTCTAGGATCATTGGATCTGTAGTAATCAATGGCTTCTATAAGCTTCCATTTTAAAACTTCTTCGAATTTCTTGGTCAATTCTCGGCTTATGACAATCTCACGTTCGCCACCAAAAAATGTTGTCACTTCATTAAGAAAGGCTTTTAGTCTATGAGGTGCTTCATAAAAAATCATAGTTCTGGATTCATTTGTTAGATCCTTTAGACGCTCGGCTCTTTCTTTTTTGCCTACCGGCAAAAAACCTTCATAAACAAATCGTCTTGTATCCATCCCTGACAGAACCAGACCATTAATCAGCGCTACAGGGCCTGGAATTGACGTGACTGGTATCCCAGCTTCTTGACATAAGATAACCAAATCTTCTCCTGGGTCAGAGATACCTGGTGTTCCGGCATCTGTTACTAAGGCTATATCTTTACCTTCCCTAAGATCTTTAAGAATATCCGGACCTTTTTGCTGTTTGTTATGTTCATGGTAACTGGTCATCGTCTTATGTATCTCATAATGGTTCAGTAGCTTTATAGTGTGCCGTGTATCCTCCGCTGCTATATAATCAACTTCCCTAAGGGTTCTTATTGCTCTATAACTCATATCTTCTAGGTTGCCTATTGGCGTTGCAACCAAATATAATGTACCCATATATACCTCTTTTCTAAATGGTATCTATTCTTTTATTGGCAACTAATACTAAGGTAAAGGGTCAAAACCAAATAACTAATAACCGTAAATACTATAAATCTCATCGGTGTAGGCGCCTTCTGATGTGTATACAATTAAGGGTTTTTCAACCTTCAAAAACGGATTGCCTTGTCTTACAGATTCAATCAAAACCATATTAGCTTCACTACCAATCTTTGGATGAACCATCTTCAACCTCTTCGGTTCCATTTTATTGGCTCTAAGCAAGGTTATGATATCAATAAGTCGATGGGGTCTGTGGACCAAATAAAATCTGCCACCCACTTTTGTCAATCGACTCGCTTGAAAAATAACGTCTTTAAGAGTGCATAATACCTCATGGCGGGCAATGGTTTTTGCGCTAAGTCCATTGGTTATTCCTTTTCCCACATCCATATAGGGTGGATTGCAGGTTACCACATCATAGTTGGATAAAGGAAGCAGATTATCCGCTTCCTTTATATCACCTTGAATGATATTAATCTTTTCATCTAATTGGTTCATCCGAACACTTCGCTTGGCCATATCTACATTTGCCTCTTGTATCTCAAGACCGGTAATATGCTTTGGAGCAAATCTACCTTCAACAAGCAAAGGAATGATGCCATTGCCGGTGCCAAGATCTAATACCACATCTGAGGTTCTAATATTACAAAAACCTGCTAATAGAACAGCATCCATTCCAAAACAAAACATAGCTTCATTTTGTATAATCTTATAACCTTTACGATGTAAATCGTCTAAACGCTCTTCAGGTTTCAATTCTTCTATCATCTTAATTCCTTTAACTCTTTTTTTTGTCTTCGTGTGGTTTCTTCTGGGGATTATTCACGCGTTTACCCTTATTCTGAGGTTTTCCACGTTTTGGTCTATGTTTCTGATCATGTTTTTGCTTATGGTCTTCCTGATTATCATCCTCTTTTTTCTTTTCTTCTCGTTCAAGGGCTTCTAATCTTCTAAGCTCTTCTTCTTCTTCTTTTGTAATTTGTGTTTGACCTTTTCTTCTATTTGGTTTTTGTATCAAGAGATCTTCAATCTTAAGCTGTACAATCTCAGGATCACCGTCCGGTTTTCTAATGACAATCTTAACCAATTGACGAATAATATTGGTATTGATTACCTCACCTATAAGCCCTGTTTCCTTGACTTTAACAATATCACCATAATTGGGTAGGTTTTTATTCAAATATTCATAGGTCTCTTCTTCATATTTGAGGCAACACATCAGGCGACCACAAACACCGGATATCTTTGTCGGGTTTAAAGAAAGGTTCTGTTCCTTTGCCATTTTTATAGAGACCGGATGAAAGTCTGTCAAGAAACTATGGCAACATAAGGCCAATCCACATATGCCAATGCTTCCAATCATCTTAGTCTCATCTCTAACACCAATTTGACGTAACTCAATACGTGTCTTAAAAACCGCTGCCAAATCTTTAACCAGCTCTCTAAAATCAATACGGCCGTCCGCAGTAAAGTAAAATAATAGCTTATTGTTATCAAAGGTATATTCACAGTCAATCAGCTTCATATCTAAGTTATGCTTACGTATTTTTTTATTACAAATATCATAAGCCTCTCGTTCTTTTTTCTTATTTTCAACTTCAGCTTGGTCGTCTTCTCTTGTTGCCATTCGAATAACTTTTTTGAGGGGTTGTACCACATCATTTTCTTCTATCTCTCTATTGCCAAGTACAACATGCCCATACTCAATGCCTCTTACTGTTTCAACAATAACACATTGTCCTGGTTTTATATCAAACGTTGCCGGATCGAAATAATAAATCTTACCGGCCTTTCTGAATCTAACGCCTACTACTATTATCATAACTTCTCCTTTAATTTCATTTTCCAATGAAATGGATTTATTTCGAATTCATTGCTTGAATTAACATCACTTCTACCAACAAAGTATAGTTAATATGCAATCGGTCGTATTTTCTGATTTGTTCTATACCATCAATCAAGCTACTTATCCTATTATACGACAAATAGGGTACTTGTTTCAACAACAGATTCTTATTGTCCATATGAATCAAGGGCTCCAAATCTCCAAGACTCTTGATTACCATCAAATCTCTAAGCCAAGTTAACATAATATCTAAGAAGTCCTGTTTTTCATCTTTATATTTTTCAAATATTTCTATTTGCGCTATGGCCTCTACTTTATTTTTATTTGATATGGCCATCATAACTTGAATCATGTCTTTACGCATTTCATGAAAACTTTCAGAATGTCTTAAAGCTAGAGCTCTACCCATATTCCCTCTAGCAAAAGAGGCATATAACTTTGCCTGATAATCCGGAACACCTAAGTCCTTTTCTAGATACTCTTCAATACATATTTGACTAAGCGCTCTCAGACGAATGACAACACATCTTGATAAGATGGTTGATAAAAAAGTATGGGTGTGGGTAGCCAATAAAAAAATTCGCACATGAACTGGAGGTTCTTCTAAAGTTTTAAGCAAAGCATTTTGTGCTTGTATCGTCATTTTCTCTGCTTCATGTATAATGTAGATCTTGTAATTGTATACATAAGGCTTAATATGGACATCTTTATTGACTTGCTCACGTATATCATCTACACCAATACCTGTTTTCTTACTGGCATGAATATGAATCACGTCCGGATGGTTACCACTATCATATAATTGGCAAGACTTACAAACATCACAAGCATCAATGCCATGATCCAAACATTGCATAACTTTGGCATATGTGTTGGCCAATTGCTTTTTACCCATACCGTTTTCACCTTCTATGATATAGGCATGGGATATCTTATTTAATTTTATGGCGTTTTGAAAATGCTGGATCACCTCTTCATAGCCTTTAATCTCATCAAATCGATACATATACCCATCTCCTTTAACATGTCCTATCATATCATTATTATGTCTTTTTTTAAAGCAAATGTATACAGTTTATAATCATTCTTTTGAGTAAAAGTCTTTATTATATAACACATTGTTAAGCCTTGCTGCCTCTGCTATAATGGTTTTACGCGATATCAAAGATAATAGGAAGGTTAAACCTATGAAAATATTACTAATAGCCGATCAAGAATCCAGATATATATGGGATTTTTTTGACCCAAAACGTTTTGAGAACATTGATGTCATTCTTTCTGCCGGTGATCTTAAAGCCAGTTATATGGAGTTTCTTAATACGGTCATACGAAAACCACTTTACTACGTTCATGGCAATCATGATCAAAGGTATCTAGACTCACCACCTATGGGATGTATTAATATTGAAGATGATTTGGTCCTTGTAAATGGTATACGTATACTTGGGTTAGGCGGATCTATGCGATACAAAAATGGACCAATGCAGTATTCAGAAACCGAAATGGTCAAACGCGTTCGCAAATTAAGACGTAAGATTGATAAGCATAACGGTTTTGACATCCTTCTGACGCATGCGCCTGCTAAAGGTATCGGTGATGGGAAAGATCTTTGCCATCAAGGATTCATGGTTTTTAATCAACTTATGGAAGTGTATAAACCTTCTTACTTTCTTCATGGTCACCAACATCTTAATTACAATTTAAATGCAAAACGAGTACGTCATTATGACCTTACAACCATCATTAATGGTTATGACTATTATATTTTTGAATTTGAGTCAAATGGCTATTCTTATGATAAAAAAAGTAGGCCTAGACCTAATTTTAATACTGGCTTCATGAAAAAAAATCCACAAAAAAGCAATGAATAGCTTTTTAACTCATTGCTTTTATTTATGTTTAATACTTGGTTAAGGTATCAAAACTATATGGTTAAACTATCACATACTCTATATAGTTAAGAATGTATCAACGTTATCTATGTATTGTGTGTGAATTTAGTGAAACTTAGTTTAACCCTTTAACCATACTTTTTTTTGACACTAAACAGTTCTAATAGTTTATGGTTTTGTTCTTTTGCATTAATACTTGGAATGCTACCATTAACACCATTAACAAACCAATCCATATCCAATATCGCCTCATTGCTGATATGGGTACCAGCTTCAACCATTAATTCTTGTTGCTGATTATATATAGGACCTGTGAATGGATGATGTACACCGTCCACAATCATTTTTTTCATGAATGTCACACTGTTTATTAGTGGTTCCGGTAACTTTGATTCCGAGTACATAATATCGACAACGCCAGCATCCATACCCCACCAATAACTAATTGCACGTTCATTGTTTCCAAGCAGGCCACTAATTTTATTATAGTTTCCACTCATTATATTTCTTACAATTTTTTCATAAAAGACCCCCCAGTGCCAATGTGGGTTTGCAAGACAAACTGGGTCTTGACCGTTACGTAACTCATCCGCAAAATAAATACCAGAATGCTTAAGACTTGTCTTAAGATCTGTAGACTCCTGATGACATATGATATCAACACCCATATCCATTAACTGTTGATCGATTCTATAACACTCATCTTCACCACAAGCTATTGTGGCATCCACCCATTTAACAAAGACTTCTGCGAAAGGATTCAGAAATCTAGCCCCAAGAGCATAGGCATTAATGCTGCTAATAACCTCCGGTATAGGATAGGTAACGACATAACCCAATTGATTGGTTTTACTCATAGCACCTGCTATCATACCAACCAAAAAATTCGGTTCAAATATTCGACCAAAATAAGTTCGAAAATGTCTATAGGACATGCTTTCTGAACAATTAAGAAATCTCACATCTTCATACGCTAAGGATGCTTTTAATGTTTCGTGTATAAATGCCGGTGATGTGGCAAAAATAATATCATAGTCACCTTCAGCCGCTTCTTTAAGATAATCATAAGCCCGTTCATCCTCCGGTACATTATTAATACAGGTAGTCGTGACACTGTCACCCATCACATTTTCTAAATGCTGACGCCCTATTTCATGACCGTATGTCCACGCTGAAGAATCCTTGGATTTAGCATGTAAAAAAGCAATTTTGACTTCCTTCATAGCAAATGGTAAATTGGTTAAGCCAAAAAACAAAGGTTTTTTTTCAAGCTCAGAAGGTGTTAACTCCAGTTCGTATTTATTAGAACTACCAATGATTTCAAGTTCTGTCCAAAGACTCTTGAGGTTTTCTTCCAAGACTTCATCAATACCATCTCTGTAAGGATAGATATCCAAATATTGTAAAAAAGCATCACCTGTAGTAATAGGAATTTGATCGCCACCTAGTTTTTTATAAAGTTTTTTGAATTGATAATAGATGGATCTTAAATCGCCTTTTTTGTCTTCTTGATGCCAACCATATTTTTCTATGATTTTATGCATTTTTACAAAGCTACCTACTTCTGTAAACCATAAATAATTAATCTGGTGATTTTTATAAAATTCCAGAAACTCATAGTAGATGACGATGGTCTTATCTTCCTTATCATATCTAGGAATAAGTCTGGTTACATAAGCTGAGATTAAAACTGCCTCACTGTAACTTAAAACACTGACCCTCTTATTTCCTTCTTCAACATAATACCAGTTCAAATACTCATAAACTTTAATAGGTTCTCGAATACCTTCTTCAATATGCGCTTCATATAAATAAACCCATTTGGCCGCAAATTCCGTTGAGGGTCCTAAAATAGGCATAAAATCAGGGGAGAATGCACTTCTTCTCGCATTCGTTCTTGTACCTTTTATTTTTTTAATAGGAATCTCTGTAAGTCCTAAGTTAACTTCTGATACAATAGACTCTCTTGAAAGAATGGCATCAAGAGAGGGAACATGTGTATTCCAACCATTAGATTTATAATGATTTACCATTTTAATCCCTAATTTTCTTGCTTTTTCATAATTCGTCCTACCAAGCTCCATATGATTCAATCCTTCCTTCATAGACTAAGCAACCCTCTCTATTTAAACCAGTAAAAGAACCTGTCACATAAGACAGGTCCTCAATCGTTGTCACATGTATTGGATTATAATGCTATATCATCATATCAAGAAGTAAGCCTTTGATATCATCAATTCTTCCCAAAATATTCAGATGGTTCTTCTCTTCTTTCAGAAGCTCCTGGGCCAATTCATCTAGATTCTTATCTACCAGTTTGACAATACCATAAACCCTATGCCGTCCTCTTTTATCAAGAAAATTCTCTCTAGAGAACTTATGAGAATGGGTTACGATTTCATTCATAAACTCCTTGACCATTTCTCGATAATTCTTCATGTCTCTTATATCCATATGCTTGGACAAACGATCCCCTTGGGCTGTAATGTCTTTAATCATCCCATTCAATTTGCTTTGTAATTCACTTTCTTCTATCTTACTCAGCAAGGTGAATTTAAAGTCATCTTTGGACACAACTTCTTTATTGGAAGTCACATCAGATACATTTGTCATAGTTAATGGGTTAATTTTCATATCCATAGAAACACAACTCCTTAAAACTGTATACGTTTAAAGCAACAAAACTAAGTTTTGACACCTTAACCCTACCTAAATCTTTAAATATTTCTCTATATCAATAACAAATATGGTTGCGCCTCCAACGGTTATCTCTACCGGATAAGGCATACATCCTTCAATTGCACTGGGTATAGGCGGGTTCATTAAAGAAAGTTCTTTCTTTGTCTGGCATTTCTCTTCAATAATACCAAGCACTTTGTCCACTTCCTGCTCCTTAACACCAACTAATAAGGTCGTGTTACCCGTCTTTAGAAATCCACCTGTTGATGCCAACTTAGTTGCCATATATCCTTCTGATGTCAAAGCATCCACCAACTTATGAGCATCTTCATCATGAATCACTGCTATGATCAATTTCATAAGATCACCTCTATCCTTTATCGACACAATTAAGCTTCTTACTTATATTATAACACCTTGAAAAATTATAACAAGTAGTGCTACTTCATAGAGTCACGTTAATTTACTATCGGAAAAGTAAGGATAGAAAAAACCTTCCATGACTACATTGCAAACGACTTTTATTGATACCCTGCATTCCCGGAAAGTATAACGATGTAAAAGATCTAAACCGTTGTAAATTGAAGATATACAGCGGTTTTTCATTGACACTATCCTCGTTATATAATATAATGTATAACAAGGGGAGTGATAATTTATGGCCATTATTTATCAGACTAATAAGTCAACTGGCATCACCTACGCCTATAGCAATGAAGCATATTGGGATAAAGAAAAACAGCAATCCAGAGCAAAGAGAAAGCTTATTGGGAAAGTTGATCCCGATACTGGTGAAATAGTACCTACTAGACCCTATAAAAAACAGCGTAGCCAGATTGTATCTACGAAGCCTGGGCCGGTTCCTATTACAAAATTTCAAAGATGTTTCTATGGCGCAAACTATCTTTTTGATCAAATCGGAAAGATGACTGGCGTCACAGCTGATCTAAAGGCTTGCTTTCCTGATAGTTATAAGCAGATTCTTTCGATTGTTTATTGTCTGATTCTAGAAGAGAATAATTCTCTTAGTCGTTTTTCTCATTGGCAAAAGCTTCATATCCACCCTAGCGGAAATGACATCCCCTCTCAACGGAGTAGTGAGCTGTTTCAGTCCATTGACGAAGAAAGTCGGATGACATTCTTCAAGAAACAGGGTAAACGACGAATCGAAAAGGAATACTGGGCATTCGATATTACCTCTATCTCAAGTTATTCAGATACATTGAAGCAAGTCAAAAAGGGACGCAACAAAGAACATGACAGATTACCGCAAATTAATCTTGCACTTCTCTTTGGGGAAGAATCAGGATTACCATTCTATTACCGAAAACTTCCGGGTAATATTTCGGATGTAAAAACCGTTAAACAGCTAATGGGTGAATTCGATGTAATGGGTTATAAGAAAGTTAACGTCATTTTAGATCGTGGTTTCTATAGTCGAGAAAATATAAATGAACTCTATAAGAACCATCAAAAATTCATTATTGGTGTGAAATTAGGGCTAAAGTATGTGAAGGAAGTATTGGATGAAGAAAGGGATAACCTGAAGCTCTGGTCAAACCTACAGACGCAGTTTGGTGCTTATGGCGTATGTAGACCTATCGAGTGGAATTACGAACAAATTCGGCCATATAAAGGTGATACACTAAAAAACAAGAGGCGTGCTTACCTATTGATTTTCTATAATCCAGAGAAAGCGTCAAAAGATCAGGCAGACATGAACGAGTATCTAACAAATTTAAATAACGATCTGAAAGAAAATACACGCAAGGAATACCGCACGAAAGATTATGACCGGTATTTTGAAGTTGTAGAAACTCCTAAGCGTGGCCGCAAAATCAAGCCAAAAGAGGATACCATGCGTGAAGCTGCTAGAAACTATGGATATTTCGCCCTTCTTTCAAACGAAGTCAATGACCCATTTGAGGCGCTGTCTCTGTATCGTAGCAAGGACATTGTTGAAAAGGGATTTGGTAATCTCAAGGAACGGTTGAACTTTAGAAGAATGCAAGTTTCTTCTGAATTATCACTTAACGGAAAGTTTTTTGTCGAATTTATTGCACTTATTTATCTTTCTTATGTGAAAAAGAAAATGCAGGACGCGAAGTTATTTGAAAAATGGACGCTACAAGGACTCCTTGACGAACTAGATACAATCGAGCTGTTTGAAGCGCCAGAGTATGGTCGCTTATTGGGAGAAGTTACTAATAAGCAAGCCGATATATACAAGGCGTTAGATATAATTCCACCCTCGTTATAAATTCCGGGAATTCAGATTATAAGATGCATTAGCATATTGATAATACGCAAAATCCGAATATGTATAAGGCCCACTTGTAGACCTTGGCCCTGCAGATGGCACACCATCCGACAGTAAGAGTATATTCTTAACGGTATTATTGCTGTTTGAGATTGAATCCAATAGTGTGTTGGCTTGATTAAGTCCACCTGTTACATTTGTATTACCTGATGCATATAGATAATTAATAGTGTTTCTAAGAGTCGTTAAATCCTCACTAAATCCCGTTCTGGTATAACCATAGGAAGCGTAGGAGACTACAGCGACCATATTGTTTCCATCCGCCTCCAAAACCGATTCGCAAAACTTGATTGCAGCCGATTTCATATAGCTTACCGGAGTTCCATTCATGCTCCCAGACGTATCGAGAACCAGCACTGTATATCTGTTAATCTCACCACTGATACCATCAACATCTTAGCTAACTTCAGTTCCAGACGATACTATTACATCCGATGAAAGCATTGTGCTTGACGGCGTTGTCATCTGCATTGATAGTGTCTGAATCATTTCGTCTGCCTTATTTTCCATCCATTCCTCATAGACTACAGGGTCACCATCCGTCAAATCAACTTCCTCTGCAATAGAACTAACAGGAAAAATACTTATGAGCAGAATCATAGATAATAATACACTTATTTTTTTCTTCAAATCACTCTCTCCCATTCATCATAATCTTAATAGACTACATAAACTGACTCCCCTTTAATTATTTGATCATTCTCAATGATTTCTGTGTCAGGACTTACACAAAATGCTGGTCTCACCCCACTTTCTTCTGTAGCTATTTTAAGTCCTATCTGTCCCTCATTAAAAATAACAAAAACCGAATTAGGTTGAGCCGTATATGAAGTTCTTAACCACCAAGTTTGTGGCTTGTTACTGTTTAAAGCAACCCTAGTATCTGCATCCCCAAAGCAGTTGATAGTGGTTCCCTCTAATGGTGTAAATCCAGTTTCCATTAATCCAAATTCCTCATAGCCCAATAAGAAAACTTTTCTAGTAATCCATTCAGTTTCCTCTCCAGCCACACCAATGCCTTGTTTGTCCATGATTTGTATTTCCATCGGTTCAATCTTCTCTTTAATTGAGTCCTCCAATAAATTGTAATAATCAGAGCTAAGATATTGATCCATCTCTGAATCCTGATAATAACTTTCGCGGTCATTAAATCTTCTAGACGCATCCATTACCTCTTCTCGAAGTAATAAGACTTTGTCTTGATAATCGTCGGAAAGAACAAGGAAAGGCACATATGTCTCCGCTTCCAAAATATAAACTTTTTTCATGTTATCAAAACTTTTTTCTGCAGCAATATCTGCTATTTTTTTTCATTACCAGAGCTTGCACTACACCCCAGTAGTATAGAGCATAAGTAAATTAGATTTAAAAGTAAAATATAATGATGGATTTTCATACCCTTCCTCCTCAAAAATCTATATATTATGGTAAAATGACACGGCTATGCTATGATACATTTAAAAGTAATGGTTTTATCTTGTATTTGTAATTTAAGATATCATACGTTTTTTTATATTATATCCTTTAAACTTTTTCATTGTACCATTTAAAGTATATACAGTCAAATGAATTATTGCTGAAATTATTATCTCAGGACAAGTTGCTCGTAAACCAAAAAGTAGTAACCTTAGATTTTCATCCATGGTCACTACTTTTTCTAATGTGTATAAGTTTGATTTAACTATATACCAAAATAGTTCTTAGCATTATTGTAACAAATATCTTGAATCATACGCCCTAATAACTCAGGATTGTTAGGATATTCTCCGTTTTCAACCCATTCTCCAAAGAGATTGCATAATATACGTCTAAAATATTCATGCCGCACATAAGACAGAAAACTTCTTGAATCTGTCAACATACCAACAAAACGACTGATGAGCCCCAGTTGAGCCAGTGTCTTCATCTGATCGATCATACCGTCTTTCTGATCACAGAACCACCAACCGGAACCAAACTGAATCTTACCTGCTATGCCGCCACCTTGAAAATTACCAATCATGCTTCCAATCACATAATTATCTCTTGGATTTAAGACATAAATAATGGTTTTTGGTAACTCATCTGTTGTATCTAGGTCATTAAGGAGGTCCGATAATGCTCTGGCAAATACTGTATCATTAATAGAGTCAAAACCTGTATCCGGACCGACTTCCTCATGCATTCTCGTATTGTTATTACGCAGTGCACCAATATGCAATTGCATCGTCCAACCTTTTTTTGCATAAAACTTGCCTAACTGATTCATGACCAGACTTTTATATTTGACCACTTCATCGTGGGTTAATGCACTAGCTCGAAGCGCCTTTTTAAAAATAATCTCCCCTTCTTCTAGAGTTACATTTTTTAAGGCCTCATAGTGAACTTCATCAAGGGCGTGATCTGAAAGCCTGCAGCCTTGATTATGAAAGTAGACTACCCGTTCTTCTAACGCTTTAAAAAATAAGGCTAAAGATGTTATACCATAGCCTACTGAAGATTCAAGTTGCTTTAACCAAGGTAGAAATGTTTCTAAATGGATATGGATACCTTTATCCGGTCTAAAAGTAGGTAGTACTTTGGTCTTAAAGGTATCATCTTCCTTAATAATCTTGTGATATTCTAATGTATCTATTGGATCATCTGTGGTACAGATGACATCTACATTAGATCTTCTTATAAGTGCCTTTGATGTAAAAGCATCTGTTTTTAAACGTTCATTACACACATCCCATATATTTTCTGCTGTGGTCATATCTAATTGCTCTTCTATGTCAAAATAACGTTTTAGTTCAAGATGGGCCCAGTGATACATGGGATTCCCTATAGCATAAGGCAAGGCTTCGGCAAAAGCCATAAATTTACTGGCATCCGGCGCATTCCCAGTTATAGATGCTTCTAATACACCGTTGCTGCGCATAAGACGCCACTTATAGTGGTCACCACCTAGCCAAATTTCAGTCATATTTTTATAGGATTTGTTTTCAGCAATTTCCTGAGCCGATAAGTGGCAGTGGTAGTCAAAAATCGGCATGTCTTTTGCATAATCATGGTAAAGGCGAATTGCAGTCTCATTGGTTAATAGAAAATTTTCGTCCATAAACTTTTTCATAATGTTACCCCCGTTTTAAAAATCGCGATTTCTCGGTAATTATTCAGTTCCTGTCTTGTTTTAGCACCATTAATGGTGGCGATGATTTTCTCGGTAAATTGTTCTAACATTGCATCCATACTTAATCCATCTACCAACTGCCCAGCATTAAAATCAATCCAGTTGGGCTTTTTCTCAAACAAGGGTGTGTTGGTCGAGATTTTTACCGTTGGTACAAAACCGCCAAAAGGTGTGCCTCTGCCTGTTGAAAAAAGTACCATATGACACCCACACATACCTAGAGTGGTGGTTGCTACCGCATCATTTCCTGGGGCACTAATTAAGTTCAATCCGGATGTTTTCAGCCGCTCTGTATGTTTTAGAACATCCATGACTAAGCTGTCCCCTGCCTTCGTGGTACACCCAAGTGACTTATCTTCTAGAGAAGATATACCACCACTTTTATTACCCGGTGAAGGGTTATCATAGATCACTTGATTATGCTTTTTATAATAGTTTTTGAAATCATTGACCATCTCCACCATCTTATCAAAAACTTCTCTATTTACACATCGGTTCATGAGAATGGTCTCAGCACCGAACATCTCAGGTACTTCTGTAAGCACAGTTGTCCCACCTTGCTCAACTAAGTAATCTGAAAATCTACCAATCAATGGATTGGCTGTTATACCACTAAGTCCGTCTGAACCACCACACTCTAAACCGACACGAATAGATGACAGCGGTTTTTCAACACGCTGGTCTTTTAGCATTTCATCAAAGAGGGCTCTTACCATCTTATACCCTGCCTCGATTTCATCTTCCACTTCCTGAGAAATCAAAAAAAGAACACGCGATTTGTCATAGGTAGCTAAAGATTCTTCAAAAGCTTTGATCTGATTATTTTCGCAGCCCAGTCCAATCACGAGAACACCACCGGCATTGGGATGTTTTGTTATATTTTGTAATGTTTTTCGGGTATTGATATGATCATCGCCCATTTGAGAACAACCATAGTTGTGGGTATAGGCATATATACCGTCAAAATTATCCAAACGATTCAGGTCGATGCCTTCTTCCATACAGCGGCTTTTAAAAACATCAATAATACGGTTGGATACACCATTGACACAACCCACTGTTGGTATGATCCATAGCTCATTTCTAATACCAACTTCTTGGCCCATTCTTTCATAGACTTTGACTGTTTTACGCTCTATTTTTGATACTGAAGCTGCTGTCGATCTATCATTATTTTTTTCAGGTTGATACTTGTAGGACAATATGTCACCTAAAGATGTCTTAAGGTTATGTGTATGTATATGGTCACCTTTTAAGATATCACAAGTGGCTATGCCGATAGGCATACCATATTTAATAATGGCTTCATCTTTTTTTATGTCTTTTAAAGCATATTTATGACCTCTTATTAGGTTCTTGCTGTCATCTTCTTCAAGATTGATATATACATTGTCTCGGTTGTGAATAATATAATGTTTGTTCATCAGACCTCCTCCTAATCAATCTTCATCTTCAACGGCATGGATTAGATTTTCCATACCTTCATCCAGTATGATTGAAACATAATTGACCACTTGATCTCTTAGTCCGGGTATGTGATTCAGGTTACCTTTCCAATTAGGTTCGTATCCAAGTACGGCTTCTACTACATCTACAAGGCTTGTCTTACTACCAACATACTGCTTCCAAGCATCTTTATAAAGCTTTAGAATATCCTCATTGTCGACTATGGCAATCTTCTTACCGGCATATTCACCTCGATAAAAAACCATATAAGAAGCCAAGGCCGCAACCAATCGCTTAGGTAACTTACTATTTTGATCAAAATAAGCAAGAAGTGAAGGCAGAACACGTGTCTGATATTTCGACATACTGTTTAATGAGATGCTCATAAGATAATGCTTAACAAAGGGGTTTTTGAAACGCAAGATGACTTCAGCTGCGTAAATTTCTAGCGCTTCTTTTGACAAAGTAAGTGTCGGAATGATTTCATCAAATATTGCCTTCATAAGAAATTGATTGATCTGTGGATCTTCTACGGACTCAAGAACCGTTTCGATACCATATAAATAAGCAACCGGAACTAGGGTGGTATGGGCACCGTTTAGAATACGTACTTTTCTCACCTTATAGGGTGTGACATCCTCAACAAAAAGCACTTGGCAACCTGCTTCGTCTGCCGGAAAAGCCTGCTGAACTTTATCATTGCCTTGAATAACCCAAAGATTAAACTGTTCACTTTCCACCACCAACTGATCTTCGTAACCCAATTCTTCCCATATTATCTTTATGGTTTCTTTGGGATAGCCAGGAACAATCCGATCGACAAGTGTATTACAGAACTGATTGGATTTTTCAACCCAGGTCTTAAAAGTCTCACCAAGGTTCCATAGATCTATATAGGCCATTACCGCTTCTTTTAGTCGGTCTGCATTGTTGTCTATGAGCTCACAAGGCAATACGATATAGCCTTTATCAGGGTCTCCCTTAAATGCTTCATATCTTTCATACATCAGTCTTGTTAATTTTCCCGGATAGGTTACCGAAGCTTCCATATCCAATTGGTCTTTTGGATCAAATACGATGCCCGCTTCCGTCGTATTTGAGACAATGATTGAGGCTGTTTCTGTGTGCGCTAGAGAAAGATAGCCCTCAAAATCCTCATAAGGATTAATCCCAACGGATAATGCCGTATTTTTATAATACTCTATGACCGGCTCCTGATTCTTAATACCTTTCAAATAGTGGGTGTATGTATAATTCTGTGACTCTAGTATTGGTAGCAAACCTTTCGCTAATGGTTGGACAACCGCTACACTGCCATTGAATAAATTCTGCTCATTCATTTTATGAATCATCCAATCCACAAAACCTCTTAGAAAATTACCTTCTCCAAATTGTATGACTCTAACCGGATGATTTGACGCCTTTTTCCACTCTACAGCATGCATTCTTCTACCTCACATTTTTTGACATTCTTCATTGGCTTTATCTTTTCATCATTCTTTACTCTTGTCTTATTATAATACTTCTGATATAACTATAGTATAATCAAACGTATGAGTATTCAATAAGTAGCTTTTGACAAACTGTGCATTTTTTGACATTAGTTCTATGAAATGAGGCCCTCTATGAATGCATTTGAACAATCTCGCCAACAATATATTATTAATCTTTTAAGTGAAATCTTACCTGAGAACTTAAAAAATGAGACACAACTGTCTCAGATAGGTCTTCATGAATCCGGTACCTATATTGTCTTGCAGTTAACTATGACAAATGGTATAACACGTTTAATTGGATGCATGCCTGAGACGTCTCTTACAACATGGAAAAATATCTTTCATCAACATCTACTTAATGCCTTTACCTACTTAGATATTGAACCTGTGTGCCTCTTGAATCTTCAACCTTTTAATCGTACATTGATTCTTTCAGTAACCCCTTCTCTTCCTCATAGTAATATGATACAACAGCTACAGACCTGCTTTGATGATATGCATGAGGTATTAAGCACAACCTATAATGCATCTGTTATTGGATGTTTTGGAAATTTTGTTCATAATTTTTTTGATATCGGTAGCTCCTACAAAAAATCCAGGAAACTTCAAGAGTATACGTTTATCATCGGGCAGGGGAAATGTATATTTTTTGAAGATTTTTCCATCCATGATGATTACTCCTTAATTGAATATAGCTATATACAAAACTTTGAGACTTTGCTACAACATCGCGACTGGCTAAACATATACAAGCTTATTGATACCATCAAATGGTCACTTCTTACAAATGCCACAAATAATTCTAAAACCATATATTTATATAAAGAAATCTACGCTTTAACCATTCGACATCTTTTCAATGAAATGCATACTTATCAAGATGAAATTAGGCAACTCAATGAAGGCATCATCATGTTCGAACACCTTTTCAACGATCTACATGATGTACATGCCTACTATTTAAGAATCTTACAAACCATTTCACAAGTTGATAAGAATACGCCCTATTCACTACATATCAAAAAGGCCTTACACATCATCCATATGGAGTATATGCAGGCCATTAGTTTAAATTATATTGCAGATTCTTTGAACATCTCTACCGCTTATCTCTCTAGATTATTCAAAAACGAAGTTGGCATGAACTTTAAAATCTATTTAACCAACTATCGTATGAGTGTTGCCAAACAACTCCTAAAAGGTACCAATAATAATCTATTAACCATCGGATCAAATATTGGTTATCCTACAGCCACACAATTTATACGTGTTTTTAAATCAAGTGAAGGTATCACACCAACAGAGTACAGAAATTATCATCATAACTAACATAGCTTAATGTATAAACTTACTTTGGTAATAGTGGTTTTATCGCTTCTAAAATAATCTGATGGATAACCTCTATGGACTTGGCTGCATCTACAGTTAAGATTCTATTATGATGACGTTTTGCCAAAAGTTTGTAACCTTCGTTAACCATTAAGTGAAAATCATCGCTTTGAAGTTCTAATCGGTCTAGAGCCTGTTGGTTTTTTTTCCTTGATAATCCAAGGTTGGGAGGCAAATCCAATAATATGGTTAAGTCGGGTATTAACCCCTGCGTTGCATAGCTATTAATATTTTCAACCACATCTATACCAACACCTCTTGCGTAACCTTGATATACAACTGAAGAGTCCACAAATCGATCACAAATAACCACCTTACCTTGCTTAATGTTAGGCTTAATAAACTCAGCTACATGCTGGGCTCTTGATGCAGCATACAGCAATACTTCTGTCATATTGGCCATTTCCATATTGTTGCTATCTAAAATCACCTCTCTGATTTTTTCACTTATCGGTGTACCGCCTGGCTCCCTGGTCAACAAAACTTCAAAACCATGCTTATTAAAATAAGACATAAGCAAGTCAATTTGAGTTGATTTACCTGAACCATCTCCGCCTTCTATCGTTATAAATATACCTTTCATAATTCCCTCTTTCTTTTTAGTATTAAAGGATGACATCCACTTTTTCATCTTCATAACCTAAGATTTCCAAACCTTCTTCTTCCCATTTATATATCTGCTTTATCAAGTCTTCAGTAATCCTTTCTCCCGGTACCACCATGGGAATGCCCGGTGGATAGGGTGTAATCATACTGGCTGCTATTCTATCCACACTTTGATGCAAAGGTATTCTCTCGCTATTTTTTGCAAACGCCTCATAGGGTTCTAATGATTTTTGATTTCTATCAAAACCACTAACAATCTTTGTTGATTTTTTTAAAGGTTT
>NZ_JCBCDA010000148.1:0-1952 GCF_059865615.1 Petrocella sp.
TTATAGGGAATCATACTTTTTTGATTCGTTAAAAAAGCATGTAAATGAGTATGTTTACCTTTCTTTTGAAAAATACAATTTTTATAGAAAGTATCCAGTGAGTTGGCATCTATATAATCCGGAAACATTTGAATAAAAGCAGGATTTGAACCATACATATATTCTTTAGAACTATGTACAAATACAATACCTTGAGGAAGTCCAGAATAAATATGATGATATGAAATGGGTGAGTGATCGAAAAAACGAAAGTGCAGAGCCGGTATCATAAAAAGAACAATGGCAATAGAACCGGATATAGGGGTAAAATCAAAAACTGGAAATGGAAAAATCCAAGTCATAAGGTCCAACTTAAAAAGTATATAATAAAAATTGGTAAATAAGGGTAGAAGCGTAATAAGGGCAAAGAATCTTCCCCATATGCGCCTGCCGAAAAATCCGGGTTGGCGCGTATAATTTTTTGATAAATATATAATAGCAATAAAAATATAAAGGTACTGAAAAATCTGTATAGGATAGAAAAATGGACCAAACCGATCTCTATAAAAGTCGAAATATGAATAGAAGCCCATATGCAAAGGATTTGTTAATACAATCAAAAAAGCGAGAAGAGGGAAAAGAGCTAAAAAAAACAGTAATCTCTTAGTGGGAACAGTATTTTTTTGATAAATATAGGCAAAAACCAACATGAAATAACCAAGAAAACAAACACCAATATACTGAGTCACAATAAAGAACCATCTTAAGTCTTGAGTTGGTGCGATGGTCTTAAACAGTTTTGAAACAATCCAAATAAGCAACATCATTACAACTATGAGATAGCTATAGAGTAAGGGTGTTTTTTTTGCTTTTAAATAGATATAAAAGCTAAAACCTAATAAAAGCATTAGAGAAACAATATGAAAACTAAAAATTGTCAAGATTTCAATCGCAAGTTTTTCAGATACTTCCATTAAAACAACCCCTCTTTATTGGCAATATTATTGAATGCATTATAGCATTCTAAGTTAAGGCTTTCAAGGTAATTCATTTTTAGAAGTTTTCGTACAAGAAGATAATGCCTACCTAAGTCACTTAAAATGACCACCTATACAAAATGCAATGACTTTAAATAGGACAAATGGCACTATAATAACAACAGAATAAAGAATAAAATGATGAAGAGGCAGATAAAAAAATAGACAGGAGGATTAAAAAGGATGTACAAGAGGAAGGAGAGAAAATGAGATTCAAACAGGTAATTGTTATACTTCTTTGTTTTTTGTTGGTAGGATGCGGGGAAGAGCATGCTGACAAGATAGAAACAAAAACAGATAGGCATCAGGAAAATAAAGAGATAGAAGAAGTTTTAAAGGATGATGTGACATCCCTTAGCCAAATCGATGGAAGTTTAGAAGTAGATGCACAAACAGAGGATGGGATAAGTGATGAAGGGGTTAATAATACAACTAAGCAAGAAGAAACAAGTGCCGACAGACTAAAAATCCAAGAGAAGTCAAAGACAGAAATAATGACAAATTGGGATAAGGCATTGATGGAAAAGTCTAAAGAACTAGGTTTTGTAGATATTGAAGACAGTGTAGAAGAAAAGCTGAGTCATGCTTTGGAAAAGGATACACTAAGGTATGATGGACGTTTAAAAGGCTTGGAATTATTCCAATCTGTTGTCCACAAAGGATTTAATCAACTTAAGATCATTTATGAAACACAAACCTATAATTGGACAGAATTTTTTGGGGAATATGATTACAGCTTGCAAGAAGAGGAACGTATTGTTTATCTGAAAGGGAAAAATATTCATGAGGCAGTCCTAACTAATCCAATGGCCAAACAGTATAGGTATTACCGTGAGGATCATGGTATGCACTATGAAGTATCAGAGTTAGTTATGGATTCTATGGATGAAGCGTCAGACCAAGATGCTACAGAAAGAAACGTAAAAAAATTTGGTA
>NZ_JCBCDA010000094.1:0-4707 GCF_059865615.1 Petrocella sp.
ACATAAGTTATGCTGCTATTAATACCAACAAATGGGGGTATGTTGTTCTCATCTTGTAACATGGCATCGATTTCATTTAAGATGATTTTAATATCATCATCCGTATTGGCAATGGCTTCGTTTATAGACATCTCTACAAGCTTACCTACGCGGGCATAGACCTGATCAATACCGGATTCAGCATAGTACAAGGTTTTCTTGATTCGATTGTCATTATGTTTCATATTGATGTTCATTAAGGACATGGATAATAAGGCTGTACCCAACATGGCTAAAATGGCCACGGTGATGACAACAAATAATAATGTAGAACCTTTTTGATTGTTCAATTTATCCAATAGTCTCATATGATCACCTACTCGCTTATCTTGGTGGTTGTATAAGTACCCAGTTTTTTACCGGAATACGTGTCAAAAATCTCAACTTTTATGCCTAGGATTCTACGATCATAAGTATCAACCGCATTCAGATTCCGACTAATACTGACAGAGCCACTTATAATATTGGTGGTTGCCTTTACCGTATTGGTGTCCTCTTCATAGAAATACAACTTAATCGTCTGGGGTAAATTACTTTTTATATCTATTCTGGTTGTCATGGGCGTCCCAACACGACCTTCTCCCATAAGAAGTCTTATTACCGGATCAGTGGATGGCGCCGTTATGCTAAAACGGCTATCAATTGAACCGCCACCACTTGTCAACTGATCAAAATAGTCTAAAGTGATGGTTTTTGCATCACGGTCACCACGAATTCGAATAACTCTATCCGTACTAGAAGTTGGTGTTTGTGGATACGTCATCTGATTGCCACTGCTCGTATCGGTTAAGATAACCGTGTTCATATAACCACTAGGGATATCTACGATAATATCAGCATCCGGCATTGGGTTCGGTGTTGGTAAAGCAAAAGCGTTTATATCCACACTTGTATCATAGGACAGTACAGCCCTATATCCCTTTGGCAGTGGTGTTAACACCATTAGATCATAGGTATCTTGTGTAAATGAATCATTGATTTCTATGCTTGTATTGACGCCAAATACAGATGCAAAATCAGAAAACTCTTTTGCTTTTAAGGCTTCAAGGTATTCTTGTCCCAGGCCATTGGCCACCAATTGTTTTCTTGTTTCTACAGTTGTACCGATGGTTTGAGTAAAAACCATTGAAATAGGAATCATGGCAGCACCAACAATGGCAATGGTGACCAATGCCTCTACAAGGGAAAAACCGCTATTGGATTTTAATTTGTTCCACCATGATTTTATCATTTAATTCACTTCGCCTTCTGTGGAAACAATGTTGAGTCTGGGATTCGTGGGGTCTTCTTCGATTTTATTAATATATAATGGTAATTGGGTTTGATTTACAATGGTAAGGTTCATCCCAACAAGGTCATTGGCATCCACACGTTTAGACGCATATAAATCTAACTCAAGAGCTTGTCCCACTTCAAAGGCTTGTCTGCTTTTTGTGGTACCATTCATGACGTAAGTAGCATAATAATTGCCATTTTCAATAAAAATCCTAAGGTTGGCCTGTACCACACCATCCACATCGCCTGTTACATAACTTCTTTGACCGGGGTCATTGGTAAGGCCTATGACTTGTGCATAGCCATCTGCTCTGGTTGGTTTTAGAGCGATGAACAAATCACCGGTTCCGTCACTTACACGATTGGTGACTGTTTGTGGGGTAATACGTAGATTGGGAGAATCAAAAGGTTGTACTTTACCTTTGGGTACGGTATCAAAGATGACCGGCTCAACTTCTCGCTTCGCACCTACAAGACCATACATGTTCATCACCAAGGTGGTGGTAATCTTATTCTCCTCTTCTAAGAGGTTCATGCTGAGATTGGTCAATACGGTACGGTCTTCGTAATTGCCGATGTACCTTAAAAATGCCTTTAAATCTGTATAACTAAGGTCTAAGTTAGAAACCACATTTTGCCTAATGGCCATTTCCGTGGTATCATCGTTCTCCTCATTGCTATAAGCTAAGGTCTCAACATTAGAAAAGGTTACATTGCCAAAGTTAATATCCGAAAAAGTATCTTCGATGTCAAAAAGCAATTTAAAAGCGCGCTCTTGTGTCAGTTCTGCCGGTAATACTTCTTGGATTGCCTCGATGCGTGTCTGAGCGACTTCCGTCTCTTCCAGATAAAAAGGCATTTTTTCGTATTCTACTCTAAGGGTTGCTGCCCTTTCCTCAATGGTGATGATTTCATCTTCTAAAGCTTGTTTTTTAATGGTAATAGGTCGATACACTGCATAGTATAGAATAAGCCCTATAATAGCAATGCCCAAAATCCCTAATAACCGTTTATCTCTATTACTCATTATTCCACCTCCTGAACATAATCACAGGCAATGGAAAAGGCATAGTAAGAATTACCTGCCGTAGAGCCTTCAACTTCCGAGAAGCTGGGTACATAAACCTGACTAAAAACAAGTTCATTATTAAGGGTCATGTTTTTTAAGATGGTAATAAAATTAACCATGGTGAGCTTGTCCGATGCAATACAGGAAATAAGAATGCCTTCTTCTGAATTGTTCATGGTTAGATAGCTGACACTTGTAGGTATCTCTGCTTCCATCTTTTCCAAGAGATCTGCCATGATTTCCGTTGTCGATGAAGATGTGCCTATAATAGATTCATGAAAGGTCAAGGATGTCATGGTTTGGTTATAGTCTTCTAGTACCACTTCTGCAATCTGTTTCTCTTCGATCTCAGCCAGAAGGTTTTCTTTCTCTTTTTCTAGTTTTCTAAGACCTGCAAAAGGTAAATAAACCGCCACGGCTAATAAAACAATAGCCAATAGTGCCAGCTCCAACTTTAGACGTCTGGATACTTTCATCTTATCTTTGTTCAGAACATGAATAGGTAAAAGGTTCATTTCTGAATAAATGGCACCAATACAGTTGGAATAAAAAACGCTGTTCTTCACATACCCATCATCATTGGCAACCACTTTCGGGTTCTCACTTAAAATAGTACACGTCATATTAAAATATCGTTCAATGTACTGCGCGATACCGTTAATGCCTGTACCACCACCAACAAGATAGATGTGTTCGATGCTGTCCTTGTTTCTGGAGGCATAATAATCCATCAGTCTGGCAACACCGTTTAAGATCTGGTTCAGCGCTGATGAGACATCATTACTGAGAAAGTCATTGGTCTCCGGTTCATGGTTTAATAAAGTTTGTTCAGAAGCAATCTTCATGGCTTCCTTAAGATCAACACCAAAATGGTTTTGTATACTATTGTTTATGACCTTGGTGCCATAAACCAGATTACGGTTGAACTTCACAACCTTCTTATTCATAACGGTGACCATGGTACTTTCACTACCTAGATCTAGAAGCATATAGGTCTTATCCATATCCAGGTGACTGGCGAAATTAATAATACTGTTGCCACCATAGTCAATGCCTCTAATCCTTAGCTTTAAGGACTCAGCCAACTCTACATACCCTTCCATTAGCGAGGTTAACGCTGCTACAAGGTTGACCTTGGCTTGCATACCATCGCCTAGGTCCACTCGGTCAATAATTCTATAATCCAGAGTATATTCTGTTAGATTTACTGGGAAATACTCATCTGCATTCATACGAATCAATGTGTTCAACTTCTTAACTGGCAGATCCGGCAAATCAACCTCTCTGGTAATAATCTTACTGGAAGCCACTGTAAAAATCACATCTTTTGTTTTGATGCCTTTTTCTCGTAAAGCCGCACCAATCACATCTCCAATATCTGTAACACTATTAATAACACCATCACTAATGACGTTTTCCGGTGTGTTAAGGAGTATACTATGTTCTATTTTTATGGTGTCTTTTTTTCTGATGTAGTCGATTAACTTAATTTTTTCATTTCCAATATCAATGGAAAGCCCTCTGTTTGGATAACTCACTTGACCCCTCCTACCCAATTCAATCAATTATACTTCTATTTGCATAATAGTAATTCATTTTCTCTGGTCTGTCTTTTTTTATCCAAAGACAAGTCCAATATACCAATTAATAATCGGTTCACCAAAAAGCATGGCCGTCATAATACCTGTGGCCAAAAAAGGTCCAAAAGGTATAGCTTGTCTTGGTTTAATCATCTTAAATACAATAAGGCCTATACCAATAACCGATCCAACAACAGACCCAATCATTAAAGCCAGTAATATCTTATCCCACCCAAGTAAGAGTCCTGCCGCCGCCATCAGCTTAATGTCCCCCATACCCATGCCGTTTTTCACCATGAGACTAAGAAGAATGAGTATACTACTGACAGCAAAAAAACCTATGATATGTCGGATGTAGTCTCCGGTTAGAAACATCTGAGTGACGCCTAAGATTAGAATAAAGACTACCAGACCATTAGGAATGATCTTGTGCCTTAGATCAATCATGAAGACCACCAACAAGGCTGAGAACAACAAACATGCAATCACCGTTTGCCAGGATAGACCTAAGT
The DNA here is from genome assembly GCF_059865615.1 of Petrocella sp. Taxonomy (NCBI): domain Bacteria; kingdom Bacillati; phylum Bacillota; class Clostridia; order Lachnospirales; family Vallitaleaceae; genus Petrocella; species Petrocella sp. The sequence goes on from NZ_JCBCDA010000094.1 coordinate 4,476, forward strand.
ATAGATAAATACCCAAATAGGCTGCTCCGTTGAGCAGCTCTATTATTGGGTATTGCAAAGATATTTTTGTCTGACATGACCGGCACTTGCCGCCAAGGAAGATGTAGCTCAGTAAAGGTATCAGATCATACCACTTTAATATGTAGCCACACTTGGGACAATGAGAACGGTCAAAGGTAATACTTTCATGCAAGGGTATCCTCAAGATACATACATTTAGGAAGGAACCGAT
>NZ_JCBCDA010000110.1:0-140290 GCF_059865615.1 Petrocella sp.
TATATGGTTATGGGAATCTACCCACAGGTAATGACATACATAATCCTAAAAATTATGGCGGTATCTTAGTTAACGGCACAAGTCGCGTTACGGTTCATGGCAATATTTTTAGCCGTAGTTATGTGCAACTGGCTGACGGAAGCCAAAATAATGCGAGTTTAACCGTAAACAACGGTTTGGTTTATGCCAACAGTGTTGTATTGCAAGATGGTGCCAGTGGTCAGATGAACTTTAATGGTAATGTTTATACCAGTGATGACTTAGAACTTAACGGTACAGGTGGTAGAATCAACATCAACGGTAGCTATTACGGTTACACCGATGGTAGTGGAACAGGTATCACTCATGATTTAAGCAGTGCCATTGTTATTAATGCGGATATGAATGCCGGATCATCATTATCCATTGATGGTGCCTTTAGTAAAGTTCCTGTAGGTACGACAAAAAAAGATATTGATTTTTTGGAAAGTCACGAAGGTATACTAATTGGCGGTACAGCCTATGTGGATGTAGAACCCACCAGATATCAAACGGGAGAAAGCGTATCTCTAAAAGGCAATTTTGTAGCATACGCATGGGGATTCGATCAGGAAACCATTGATCTTATGAAGTTGGCTGGAGATAACTTTTTCAATAAAACACCTTATGATTTTTATGCAGGTAGCGGAACCATTCAAGATGCTGAGGTTGAAGGTAAGTTTCTAAAGGACAATGTCTCTTGGATGAATATTGACGGTACAACCATAAGTTTGGCAAAGGGTACGACAACAGAAGATTACGAACTAAATGATAGAAAAGCCTATTTTGTGGCTTTTAAGCATTATATTGATGTCAATACTAATACCTTTATTAAGACCGGTCCGGGCGTCAATCTTGAAAATTATATCTATACCACCGGATTGAAGCTTGTCAAAGATCCTACACATGATGTTAATGATTTCTTAGACCTGACCTATCACAATGGGACAAATATTAATAAAGTCGGTCAAGAGGGTTATGATAGCTTAAGAATCAAGATTAGTCAAGATCATATTTATCAACTGCATATGATGCGCCACAGAAGTGACACCGGTGCGCCTTCTATTGATAATCCGGACGCAGACCCATTGGTAGACCCAACTTATTATAATGTGAATGCTGTCGATAAGTTCACCAAAATCGATACCATGGGTTCACTAAATTATAACAATGCCCCTTATCCAACGGTAGCAAGCGTCTTAAATGCAGCTCAGAATGCTCTGGAAATAACCTATGTCAATGATGCAACAGCACAAACCTTACATATATATGGTGGAGGCAGTTCAGGCACCAATAGCCCTTCCATAGACATACCTAGTGGTAGGGCTCAAGGGATAGTTGTTCATAATGGTGACATTGTGATTCATGGTGATTTGGCTTTTGCAGGCCCCATCATTTCAGGTGGTTCCATAACCGCTATGGGTGGTACTCAGACCTATAAGAATAATTCAATGGTCATAAAAAATTACTTAGCACAGAAGATTTACGAGGACAATGTATTATATAATTTATTTAATGTGGTGGACCGAAGTGGACCAGGATCTGCTCCGGTATACCTAGAAGAGATTGAATTTGTTGATTTTGATGATAGTACGACTTTAGATCTGAACAACAACAGTCCTTATAGATATAGTGATCTAATGCGTTTTGAATTCTGGAAAGTTGAAGAATAGGTGATCGATGATGTGTGTTAAAAGTATGAACAATATCAAAAGACAGGATGGTTATACACTGATTGAGATGATCATTGTCATGGCTTTATTGGCCATTGCCATTGGTCTTTCCGGTTTTGGGTTGAATACGCTATACACCAACAACATTAATACCTATTCCAATCAACTGATTAGCGAAATTAAGCTGGTTCAAACAAAAGAAATGGCTTCCAAGGATAAAGACTATAGGTTGACTTTGACCTATGACGCAGCCCTTGAACAATATATCGTAAGGACTCTGGTGCGCGTAGGAACAACCGGTACCTACTCGACGCTAAAGACCATTAAGTTACCCAAAAAAGTAGCCATCAAAAAATGGGACGATACAGATTATGTGGACATTCAACCACCGAATTATTCATTAATCAGTTTTGAGTTCGACAGCACCTCCGGTCAAGTTAAGAATACGGCCAATGGTGATGGCAGATATGAAATCAGTTCAACGGCTTCCAGCCGTGTCATTGAATTTGAGGTGATTAAGCAAAACGGAAGGGTGGTTATGAATGAATAATAATAAAGGATTTACCACCATTGAGATTATATTGGCCATTGCCATAGCCGGCATCATCATGGGGGCTGTGGGTACGTACTTAACCTTTAACTTGAAAGGCTTTAACGCTACAAAAAGCGTTATCGATATTCAGTATGAAGGCCAGTTGGCCATGAACCAGTTGACGGCCATAGCCAAGGAATCAAAGGGTATCGAAGCCATAGAAGATCAAGCAGGTAATTCAAGTATTGATTCACCGGATGTTGTCATTAATCCAAGTATGATTATCTTCCATCAAGAAGATCCTATAGAAGGTACCATCGAATATGAAATCACTTATGACCCAAGCACTCAAGAACTAACCTGCACCATAACACCGGATGGGGGTGCGTCTTCAAGCTATATCATGGCCAGTCGTATTGAACAGTTAAGGGTAGCACCCACCAATAATATAGACTTTGAATACACCAAAAGCATTCAGATTTTTATGGATATGGCAGATGGTGATGCAAAAATGAGTCTTCAAAGTCAAGGGAAGTTTCGAAATTATGAAAAATAATAGAAATCTCTACATATAAAGGACAGACCAACTTAATTTTGGTCTGTTTTTTTTGACACTCAGCATGTTTGTTGTTATAATCATTAAGTGAAATCATGAAAGTATGGTGATGAAAATGAAGATATTATATCCGGATGAATATTTGGATCAAGTGTATAACATTGACTTTGAAAGTCTGTATGAGAAGGGTTACCGAGCAGTTTTGTTTGATGTGGACAATACCTTAGTGCCTTTTGATCAGCTTGATGCCCATGATGCGTTGATTCACCTTATGAAAACACTTAGGACCATGGGATATAAAGTGGCTCTGGTGTCCAACAACTCTAAGGAAAGAGTAGATGCTCTCAACAAAGGTTTGAAGATACCTGTGATGGCAAATGCGATGAAGCCTTTTACTTATAAACTTAAGCGCATATTAAAAACAATCAAAATTCATCCCCAAAATGCTATCTTTGTTGGTGATCAAATTTTTACAGATGTATGGGTGGGTAATCGTTTAGGTATGTATACGATTTTGGTTAAACCGATACAAAGCAAGGAACAAATGGTTACTTTCATTAAGAGAAGAACAGAAAAATTACTCTTAAATAGATATTTAAAGAAAGAAGGGCGCTAAATGATAAAAGGGACAACGGACATATATGGTTTAATCGGAGATCCGGTTGGCCATAGTTATTCACCTTTCATTCATAACATGTTGGCAGAGGCCCTAAAGGAAAATATGGCTTATGTAGCCTTTCATGTTACGGAAAATCAACTTGAGCATGCCATGGCAGGTCTACTGGGGTTGAATATTAGGGGTGTTAATGTTACAGTACCTTATAAGGTCGATGTTATGACTTTTTTGGACCGAGTAGAGGATATGGCCAGAGCAATTGGTGCTGTTAATACCATCATACATAAGAATAATGAGCTTATAGGTTATAATACAGATTGGATTGGACTCTCAAGAGCATTAAGGGAAATCAAGGTTGATGTTAAAGATAAATCGATACTGATTATTGGTGCCGGAGGGGCTGCAAGAGCAGTTGGTATGATGTGTGCCCACGAAGGCGCAGGCCATATTGCCATAACAAATAGAACACAGGCCAATGCTGAGCAATTAACCAAATTAATTAACCGTCATTATGATGTATCCACTGAAGTGATTCCCCTTGAAGAGCTTAAAGAAAGAAATGATTTGGTGATGGCTTTTCAGACGACGCCTATTGGCATGTATCCTCATAGTGCCAATAATCCTATTTATGAAACCAAGTTCTATAAGACTTTGGAGGTTGCGGTGGACCTTATATATAACCCACCTGAAACCCATTTTTTACGTGAAGCAAGAGAAGCAGGTGCCATAACCATGAATGGTATGGGCATGCTTTTTCATCAGGCTGTTGCTGCTTTTGAGTTGTGGCGTGAATGTACGATTGATGATGGAACTAAAAAAAAATCCTATCAGGCTTTTTTACAACAGATGACGAAATGATACAACAATAGGTGAATAATATGAGTGATGGAAACAAAGGTGAGAATATCGTTTTAATAGGGTTCATGGGTTGTGGTAAAACTTCCGTGACAAAAGAACTGGCCAAGCGTTTAAATCTTAATTATATTGACATGGATGAAGAAATTGAAAAAGCTGAAGGTAAAACAGTCAGTGAAATATTTAAAGACCATGGTGAAGCTTATTTTAGAGATCTTGAAACGACATTTCTAAGCAATCTAGAGGATCAAAAAAGCAAGATTATTTCAACTGGCGGTGGCATTATTCTAAGAGATGAAAACATTGAAATGGTAAAAAAGATAGGTATTGTTGTTTTTTTACAAGCGAGTGTTGCGCATATTCTTAAGAATATCAAAGATGATCATAAGCGGCCTTTGTTACAAGATGAAGAAGATATTGAAAAAAAAATTACGACCATGCTGGAGTTAAGGGAACCCTTGTATTTAAGAACTGCCAATGTCATTATACAAACATCCGGTAAGCCAATCAAAAACATCGTAGATGAAATTCTAGAGATTTTATGAGGTGATGGAATGAAAATATTGGTCATTAATGGACCTAATCTGAATTTTTTAGGCATTAGGAATAAGGATATATATGGACATGAGGATTACAAAGGCCTACAAGAGAAGATTATGACCTATGGTTTTAAAGAACAAGTTGAAACAGAGTGTTTTCAGTCTAATCATGAAGGTGCCATCATAGATCGACTTCAAAAAGCCTATTATGATCGGGTGGATGGTATTGTCATTAATCCGGGTGCTTATACCCATTATAGTTATGCAATTAGAGATGCAATTAGTAGCATTCAGATTCCGACGGTGGAAGTTCATATTTCGAACATATATGAACGGGAGGCCTTTCGTCATGTTTCTGTCACGAAGGATGTATGTGTGCATCAGATTGTTGGAAAAGGTTTAGATGGTTATTTAGAAGCCATCTCTATTCTTAAAGATAGACTTAAAGCATAAATTTATAACCAATGGTTAAGGTGTCAAAACTATATAGTTGAACTTTTGCATACAATATATAGTTATGAATGCATCAACGTAATCTATATATTGTATGTAAATTTAGTGAAACTTAGTTTTGACCCTTTAACCAACCAATGTTATAAAACACGGAGGAAACTAATGACCGAAAGATACAAGGTTCAAAGACATGAACGTTTACTAAAAAAAATGAAAGAATGGGCGCTACCGGCAATATTTATATCCAGTGCCCACAATCGGCGTTATATATCCGGTTTTACAGGTTCTTCAGCTTATGTATATATCACAGCCAATAGAAAAGTACTCATGACAGATTTTCGATATATAGAGCAGGCAACAATCTCCTGTCCAGATTATGAAATCTTGGACTATATGAAATTAGGTTTAAATGAGACCATTAAAGAAATCATGAAGGTGGATGGAATTCATAGTCTTGGGTATGAAAACCATCATTTGACGGTCAAGGCATTTGATTTTCATAGAAATTACCTTAATCATATTGAATGGATTCCTCTTGAAGATATGATAGAAAGGTTACGTATGGTCAAGGATCAATCGGAGTTGGATTTGATTGAATACGCTGCAAGTATCGGTGATGCAGCATATAAACATATACTTGAATACATTAGGGTAGGCATGAAAGAAGTCGAGGTAGCTTTGGAACTGGAAATGTTTATGAAGAAAAAAGGTGCCAGCCGTCTTTCTTTTGAAACCATTGTTGCATCAGGGAAAAGATCTAGTCTACCACATGCTGAACCGACGACTAAAGTGATTGAAAAAGGTGATTTTGTAACCTTAGACTTTGGTTGTGTTTATGAAGGTTATTGCTCAGATATGACCCGTACTCTTGTTATGGGAGATGCGAATCCGGATCAGACGAGATTATACAATACAGTTTTAAAGGCTCAAGAAATGGCACTTACAGCCCTTAAAGCGGGTATGACCGGTAAGGAAGTGGATCTTATAGCGAGAGACTATATCTATGACCAAGGTTATGAAGGCTATTTTGGTCATGGATTAGGACATAGTCTAGGCTTAGAAGTACATGAAAATCCAAGATTATCCCAACAAGGAGATATGACCTTGGAAGAAGGTATGGTTGTGACCATAGAACCGGGGATTTATATACCGGATTTTGGTGGCGTACGTATTGAGGATCTTGTTGTCGTCACCGCTGAAGGTTGCAAAAACATTGTTCATTCAGATAAAAAACTCATAATTATATAAAGTGTTAAAAGGTCAAAATTAAGTTTGACAATAATCGTAAAAAAGTGTTGAAAAAAAAAGGTATTTAGATTACAATATGTAAATGATTTCCAAGAGTTTATGAGGAAAAATATCTGAGTGATTATTTAGGTATTACAAGGAGGACAATAAATGGTATCAGCTGGTGATTTTAGAAATGGTTTAACAATTGAAATAGATAATAACATCTATGTCATTGTTGAGTTTCAACATGTTAAACCCGGTAAAGGTGCAGCTTTTGTAAGAACGAAGATTAAGAATTTAAAAACAGGTTCCGTGATTGAAAAATCATTTAGACCAACAGAGAAATTTGAAAACGCTATCATACAAAGAAAAGATATGCAGTATTTGTATAGAGATGGTGATGTTTTTCATTTTATGGACGTTGAGTCTTATGAACAGATTGGTTTGACGGAAGAACAGTTGGATGGTGCCTTAAAGTTCGTAAAGGAAAATGAGATTGTAAAGGTTTTATCACATGCAGATAAGGTGTTTGGCGTTGAACCACCTATTATTGTGGAGGTGTTGGTAACACATACTGAACCTGGTGTTGCCGGCAATACAGCACAAGGTGCGACGAAGCCGGCTACAGTAGAAACCGGTGCAACTGTCTATGTACCTTTGTTTGTGAATATTGGCGACAAATTAAAAGTTGACACAAGAACCGGCGAATACATATCTAGAGCTAACTAGAATAAAGCAGCCCTGTATATAAAAAGGGCTGCTTTATTCTTCTTAATTTGCAAGCAAACCGCGACATAGTCGCTTTGTTCTTGCACTCTAGGAAAGACCTACTCTAGCATACAGCATAGAAACATTGCTGTATGCGTTAAGGAACTTTTCTGCCGTGAACAATTTGCAAGCAAACCGCGACATAGTCGCTTTGTTCTTGCATACTTGAGCGACTTTCGATATAATGATACTAGCAAGTTGTGAATACAATGGAATGGAGGCAATATAATGGACAGACAAGTTTTGAAAATACATGATCATGAAGATGTAGGGGAAATCCATATTGCAGATGAGGTTATTGCGATTATAGCTGGCCTTGCAGCGACAGAAGTAGAAGGTGTCAAGGGTATGGTCGGTAATCTAGCAGGTGATATTGTTGAACTTCTTGGACGAAAAAATCTAGCAAAAGGTGTGGTTGTAGAAGTAGGCGAAGGCTGTGTTTCTCTTACCTTGGCCATTGTTGTGACTTTTGGTAGTCAGATTATAGAAGTATCCAAAAGTGTTTCTGAGAAGGTGAAGAATGCAGTGGAGACCATGACTGGACTTACTGTGGAAGTCGTGAATATAAATGTTACCGGTGTTGATATAGAAAAGTAGTATCACAAATCGAAAACGTTGATACCCTTAAATTGTTATTTAAGGGTATTGTAATGTATGGAGGCAATTATGAACAGAAAAAATATCAGGGAGAATATTTTTAAGATTATATTTTCCTATGAATTTGGACTTGAGGTTCCTATTAAGGAGCATATTAAGGATTATCTTGAGACTATTGAAGTCAAGGAAGATGAAGCCGATTATATTAAATCAAAGACCCTGGGTATCGTTGGCAAGAAAGCTGACTTAGATGCCGCCATTGGATCAAGTTCTACAAGCTGGAATCTGAAACGGATTGCAAATGTGGAAATGGCCATACTTAGACTGGCTTTGTTTGAGATTCTATATGATGAGGAAATACCTACCAATGTGGCCATAAATGAAGCTATAGAAATGGCAAAAAAATATGGCGGGGATCAATCTCCAAAATTTGTAAACGGTGTTATTGCAGGCATTATTAATGAATAGCGCATCTTTCATACTTTTTGAAAGTTGCATTAATAATTATAGTTAAAGTAGGGGAAAGATGGAAAAACAGGTACTTAAAGTTAGTCATGTCAATGCCTATATAAAACAATTGATGGATAAAGACTTCATCTTAAAGAACCTTTCAGTTCAAGGTGAAATATCCAATTATAAAGCACATAGTTCAGGTCATCTGTATTTCACTTTAAAAGATGAAGAGAGTACCATAAGCTGTATTATGTTTAGAACCCATGTCCAGAATATGGGATTTGAATTCGAAAACGGTATGAAAATTATTGTACAGGGAGCGGTTTCAGTCTATGAGCGAAGCGGTCAATACCAGATATATGTTCGCAAAATAATGCAGGACGGGTTAGGGCAACTGTATCAAGCTTTTGAAGAATTGAAGAAAAAATTAAGTCGAGAAGGACTCTTTGATGAAGCAGCCAAAAAACCTATTTGTAAATACGCAGGGCATATTGGAATCATCACCTCAGATACAGGTGCTGCTATAAGGGATATCGTCCAAGTGTCGAAACGACGCAACCCATATATAAAAATGACGCTTTATCCGGCACTTGTGCAAGGTCCGGATGCAGCTCAAACCATTATCAAAGGTATAGGATATTTTAATCAAGAACAAAAAGTAGACACCATTATCCTTGGAAGAGGTGGTGGGTCCATTGAAGATCTATGGGTGTTTAACGAAGAAGAGGTGGCTAGAAGTATTTATGCGTCAGATATACCCATTATTTCTGCTGTCGGTCATGAAACGGATTTTACCATATCAGACTTTGTAGCAGACCTTAGAGCACCAACACCTTCAGCAGCAGCTGAGTTGGCGGTTTATGATTACTACACTTTACATAACAATCTGAACCAATATGACTTGACATTAAGGCAAGCTATGTACCGCCAGTTGGATCATAATAAAAAAAAATTAGAACTGATAAAAATACAATTATCACATGAGCATCCGGGATTGAAATATGAAAGAAAGTATCAATATATAACAGAATTAGAAGATAAGATAAAAATGCGCATGGAAAATATCTTGAGAAAAAAGAAACATCAGGTGAACCTACTAGAGGAAAAATTAAAAGGCTTGTCACCGATTCAGAGATTAAAAGAGGGATATGCTTATTTAAGTGATCTTCAGCTTAATAAAGTTACATCCGTTAACCAACTTAATCCTAATGACAAGGTTATGTTGACTTTATCCGATGGTCAAGTCATAGCCAATGTTGATGTCATAGAACATAATAAAGGAGATGCTTGAAATGGATAAAACGACTTCTTTTGAAATATCAATAGAAAGACTTGAGAATATCGTAAATGACCTAACATCAGAAGATCTTACACTAGAGGATTCAATAAAAAAATATAAAGAAGGCATGTCATTGGTAAAGCATTGTAACGATTCTATTGACAAAATAGAAAAAGAACTGGAAATCCTGACAAATAAGAAGGCGTAAAGATGAATGGATTTGATGAAAAATTCAAAAAAAAACAACAGAATATTAATCAACTTCTTATCGAATTTCTTCCTCAAGAAACCAGTGGCTATCACGAGATCGTCATAGAGGCGATGACTTATAGTCTTTTAGCAGGCGGAAAAAGAATTAGACCTATGATTCTCGAGGAAGTCTATGGTTTATTCAAACCAAAGTCATTAGCTATTGAGCCTTTTATGGCGGCAATAGAGATGGTCCACACTTATTCTCTGGTTCATGATGATCTACCGGCTATGGATAATGATGATTTAAGACGGGGTTTGCCCACTTGCCACAAAAAATATGGTGAAAATATTGCAATTCTCGCCGGAGATGCTTTGTTAAATAGGGCCTATGAGATTATGTTTGAAGGCATCATGAAATACAAGTTAAATGATCAAGGCCTACTTGCAGCATCATGTTTAGCAACCAATGCGGGAACAAAAGGTATTATTGGCGGCCAAGTTGCAGATATCACCTATCAAGACCAGTTGGTAGATATGGATGTGATTGGTTATATTCATCAACACAAAACATCAGCCCTAATAGAAGCAGCTTTTATGATGGGTGGTTATTTAGCTGGACAAAATGATGAGGTCATCAAAAAATTAAATAGAATCGGAAGGTGCATCGGTCTAGCCTTTCAGATTCAGGATGACTTACTGGATGTAACCGGAGAAGAGGCAAAGCTTGGTAAGCCAATTTTGAGTGATATGAAAAACAAAAAAACAACTTATGTAGATTTAAAAGGCGTTGAAGATTCTAAAGTGATTGTTAGCGACTTGTCAAATGAAGCCATTAGCATCCTAAAATCCTTTGACAACAATAAGACGGCCTTCTTAATGGCATTTACAGACTATATCAAAGAACGTAGTTATTAAAGGAGAATAGCATGAATGAGATTAGTGATTTATTAACCAATAGGGTTTTTCTTTCAGCAATGTTAGCATGGTTTATCGCTCAATCTATTAAAATAACCTGGATATTGATTAAAGAAAAAAGATTTGATGTTGGTAGATTAATGGGGTCCGGCGGCATGCCCAGTGCCCATTCAGCATCTGTTGTTGCAACCACATTTTCTATTGGTAGGATTATGGGTTTTAACAGTCCTATGTTCGGCTTTGCCAGCATGATGAGTTTTATTGTTATGTATGATGCAGCCAATGTAAGAATGGCCGCAGGTAAACAAGCAAAGCTTATTAATCGGATTATCAAAGAACTGGGAGAACATAAATTCTCAATGTATAAAGAACTTAAAGAGCTCTTAGGTCATACTTATCTGGAAGTCTTTGTAGGTGCCTTACTGGGTATGATTATCGGACTTAATATGGCATAATAGGGCCAGTGATGTTATAATATGATTTGTTAGTGCTGAAGATGCAGTATTCTAGTCATGACCTGCGCATCAGAAGACGGGCCTAAAAAACCGTATAAGGGCATATCGATGAAGTTTCTGGTGTGAGCTTGCGACGCCCAGTCGCGGGCTTGTGCTGGGAGTTAAGACATTAGGGCGATCCACAAGGGCATGTGGGCGTTGACCCTTTTGTCGCGGAGACCAACGTATGTGGGTTAACATGATCTACGGCGTTGGATTAAACCTGTCATGCGGCGTAAGCTGTGGACAGTGTAGCCTGCCTTGCGTGACTTTGAAGGGGATAGTAATTTAGGCATGGATTCTTAGGCCAAAGAGGAAATGTTATTGTTGCTTGAAATTTGAAGTTGCTAAAGAGGCTAAGAGGCGTTTGGTGATGTGAGGAAAACTCCTAGACTGTTCGAAAGAGGTTATCATAGGATTACAGTGTGGTTATTAAGGCGATCTAGCGCCATTTATTTTGGGAATTCAATGAAAGAGGAATCGCTCCTTTGGCGACATCGGAGTTTGAATTTGGGAAAACCTGCTAGACCATATGCCGCAAAATTTACTATGATAATTATCTTCAGCTTTTAATAAAATAGAATTAATGTGATTTAAAGTATGAGATGAGGGTGTACATGAGTGACCAAAAAAGTCGGATCAAATTCCGTAATATGTATACAAATAAAAAGGTGAATTATTTATGGGTTTATGTGATCACCGTGATTACATTTTTTGTAGCCTTAATTTTAGGCTATATATCTTTGGTATTTATGGAAAAAGTTAGTGTTATTGGCGCACTCTTTATATTGTTAGTTATTGTTTTTTTAGGCGTCATTTTTGACTTGTTAGGTATATCAGTTACAGCTGCCACGGAGACACCTTTTCACTCTATGTCTTCCGGTAAGGTTAGAGGTGCTCAAGAAGCCATATTGATTATTAGACACGCTGGCGCTGTAGCCAACTTCTTTAATGATGTGATTGGGGATATTTCAGGCATTATTTCAGGATCAGCATCTGCGGCCATTGTTATTAAACTAAATGAAACCATGACCCTAAAAACAACTGCTGCCAGTATTATTCTGACCTCCATTATTGCCGGGTTTACTGTTGGTGGCAAGGCAATTGGAAAAGAAGTTGCTTTACGACACGCCAATCATATTGTATATAGATTGGGTATTATATTAAGTTACATAAAAAAAAGGAAAAAAAGGTGACATATGTTTAAAATATTGGATAAAATTCATTCTCCTAAGGCTTTGAAAAGTCTTGATATGAATGATTTAAATAGATTAAGTCATGAAGTGAGAAAATACTTGGTAGATGTGATCAGCGTGACAGGTGGTCACCTAAGTTCTAATTTAGGTGTCGTTGAACTTACCATTGGTCTACATTATGTATTTAATTCACCTACAGACAAATTGATTTGGGATGTTGGTCATCAAAGTTATGTTCATAAAATTTTAACAGGACGAAAAGAAGCGCTTAAGACCGTTAGACAATACCAAGGACTAAGTGGCTTTCCTAAACGTAATGAAAGCGAGCATGATTGCTTTGACGTCGGACATAGTTCAACTTCGATATCTGCAGCTATTGGGTATGCTGTGGCTAGGGATATGCTTAAAGAAGATCATAGTGTTGTTGCCATAATCGGAGACGGTGCTTTGACTGGAGGTATGGCCTATGAAGCCCTTAACAATGGTGCGCAGATGAAAAAGAACTTCATCGTGATCTTAAATGATAATCAAATGTCCATTGGCAAAAATGTTGGTGGTATGGCAGAATATCTAGATACCATTAGAACCGGTCATGTTTATAAGGAAATCAAGCAGGATGTTCACAAGGTATTGGATCAAATTCCTGTAATAGGTAAAACCCTTACAAAAGGGGTCAGAGAAATCAAGGATGCCTTTAAACAAGTTTTTATTCCCGGTATGTTTTTTGAAGAGATAGGTTACACTTATTTGGGTCCAATAGACGGTCATGCACTACCACAGATTATTAAAGTACTTAATCAAGCCCGTCGAATTGAAGGACCGGTTCTGATTCATATTAATACAATTAAAGGAAAAGGCTATTACCACGCTGAAATCAACCCTTCTAAGTTTCATGGTACTAAACCCTTCATCACAAAAAATGGTGAAGCGTTAGTAAAAAAAGAGGCAAATACTAAAAAGTCTTATGGAGAACTGATGGGGGATAAATTGATTCAATACGTTAAAGAAGGTCATAAGATTGCAGGTATTACAGCAGCCATGCCGGATGGAACAGGTATGTCCCATTTTATGAAAACATGCCCAAAAGCTTTTTTTGATGTAGGGATTGCCGAACAGCATGGGGTTACTTTTGCTGCAGGTTTGGGTCTAAGCGGTATCAAGCCCTTTGTTGCCATTTATTCTACTTTTTTACAAAGAGCGTATGATCAGGTTTTACATGACGTTTGTATACAGAAAATCCCCGTCGTTTTTATGATAGATAGAGCCGGATTGGTTGGAGAAGACGGCGAAACCCATCAAGGTATATTTGATTTATCTTATTTAAATCACATGCCAAATATGACTGTCATGGCGCCCATGGACAGTGAAACCTTTAAGGACATGATGGATTTTGCCTTAACCTATATGGAGGGTCCGATTGCCATTCGGTATCCAAAGGGTGAAGCACCTTATTACCAGTATGACAAAAGTCCCATTGCGTATGGTAAAAGTGAAGTATTAGAAATGGGTAAAGATATTGCCATTCTTGCCGTTGGTTCTATGGTGGATGAAGCCATAAAAGCCAGCACAATGGTCGAAACAACTGTAACCGTTGTAGACGCTCGATTTGTCAAGCCCATAGATTATGATCAGATTGATAGATTAGCAAACACACATAAGCATCTTTTGGTAGCAGAAGAAAACACTATGATAGGTGGGTATGGCAGTGAAGTGATACGGTATGTACATCGTAAAGGATATGATATCAAAGTGGAAATCATGGGTATTAAGGATAATTTTATAGAACATGGTTCAAGGAATAAGCTAATGGATGTATTAGGTTTGACAGCCAATCATATAGCGGCATATATAGAAAGATATAACAGGTGAAACGATGTCAGTTGAGAAAGAAAGGCTTGATATTTTACTCGTTGAGTTGGGCCTAGCACCATCTCGTGAAAAAGCCAAGACATTAATCATGTCCGGAAATGTTTTTGTTGGCGGTCAGAGAGAAGATAAAGCGGGAACAAAAGTTAATAAAACCCTGGAAGTTGTTGTTAAATCCAATCCAAACCCTTATGTGAGTCGTGGTGGTTTCAAATTGGAAAAAGCATTACAACAATACCCAATCGTTCTTGAAGACAAGATTTGTATGGATGTAGGGGCTTCAACAGGTGGTTTTACGGATTGTATGTTACAAAATGGTGCGAAGAAAATCTATGCAATTGATGTTGGACGAGGACAATTGGATTGGAAGCTTCGACAAGATACGCGTGTGGTCTGTATGGAGAAAACAAATATTAGGTATGTAACGCCTGATCGGATTCCGGATCCTATTGATTTTGTTAGTATGGACGTATCCTTCATTTCAATTCTTAAAGTGCTACCTGTAGTTAAGCTGTTGATGAAAGAACAATGTGAAATGATTTGCTTGGTCAAGCCTCAATTCGAAGCCGGACGTGAAAAAGTTGGGAAAAAGGGTGTGGTTAGAGATCCTTTAATTCATAAAGAAGTTTTAATCCGTATTTTGTCAGAATCGGTTCAAATAGGTTTTGAATTTTTAGGTTTGGACTATTCACCAATAAAAGGCCCAGAGGGTAATATTGAGTATTTATTATATGTAAGAAAGAATACAGTGGATGTGTCCTTTGAAAGCTTTAAGGCACGTATTGATGCGGTCGTAAATCAAGCCCATAATACACTGTAGTTGGAGGCGTAATGAAGAATGTCTATATGATTATTAACACCAGTAAAGACCCTACTTTGGCCTATAGTTGTAAAATTATGGATTGGTTAAAGTCAAAGGATTGTAAAGTGTACATAGATAACTATGTACGAGAGTGTTATGCCTTCAATGCTATTGATATAGAAGATGATTCCGAACTGGACGATATTGATTTTGCCATTGTACTTGGAGGTGACGGTACGATTATTCATTCTGCCAGACGGTTGGCTATGCATGAAATTCCGATTCTAGGCATTAACTTAGGAAATCTTGGATTTTTAGCGGAGATAGAGGAACATGAGTGGGAAGAAAATCTAGAAAAAATATTAGAAGGTAAGTATGAAATAGAAACTAGAATGATGCTTGAAGCACAGATATACAATGAAGGTCTCTTGATCGATGAAAGTTTTTGCCTAAATGATGTAGTTATTAGTCGTATGGCTTTATCTCGAATGGTTGGATTTAGTATTTACGTTAATGAGGAATTTGTTAATTATTATTCAGCAGATGGGATTATTATTTCAACACCTACGGGATCTACAGCCTATAATTTATCTGCAAACGGACCGATTCTGGCACCTCATAATGAAATGATTGTTATGACGCCTATTTGTCCCCACTCTTTAACAGCTAGAAGCATTGTATTGTCCAGCAATGATAAGGTCAAAATCAATTTTGAACATAATCGACGCGCATGGGATAATGACTTAATGGTGACCATCGATGGTCAAGATGGTAAAGAAATCAACAATGATGCAGAAATCATCATCCAAAAAGCTGATTTAAAAACCAGGTTGATTAAAATAGAAGGACATAACTTTTATCATATATTAAGGAGAAAACTGGGTGGTAATTAGAGGAGGTTGGTTATGAAAATAGCTAGACAGTCAAAGATCATAGAGTTGGTGAATCATTTTGTCATCGAAACCCAAGAGGAATTGGTGCACCGACTTCAGGAAGATGGTTTTGAAGTTACACAGGCAACGATTTCAAGAGATATTAGGGACCTGAAACTTACCAAAGTTTCCATACCCGGTGGCAAACAAAAGTATGCCATACTTCCATCTAAAGAAACCAATTTGAGTGAAAAGTACATTCGTATTTTTAAGAATGGGTACAACAGTATGGATCGGGCAGGTAATATGATTGTTCTTAAAACTTTGACCGGTATGGCTATGGCAGTGGCAGCTGCAGTAGATGCTATGGATTTTGATGAAGTTGTGGGATGTATTGCTGGTGATGACACCATATTCTGTGCAACTCGAACTGAAGCCGATGCTATTTTTGTCATGGAACGTTTAAATAAAGTGGCACGCGGCCAATAAGAACATAGGTTTATGGGAGGATTAGATGTTAATATATCTGCATGTAGAAAATTTTGCTCTAATTAAATCTTTGGAAATTGACTTTGATCATGGTCTGACGGTTCTTAGTGGTGAAACCGGTGCAGGTAAATCTATTGTTATTGGTTCGATGAATGCCATCTCCGGTGCAAAGCTAGATAAGTCGATGATTCGTAAAGGTTCTGATTATGCCTTGATTGAGATGATTTTTGTTCTACAGGAAGAAGCGTTAATCAGATTAAAAGAAAAATATGATATTGACTACAATCATGAACAAGAGTTATTAATATCTAGAAGATTCAATATGTCAGGGCGTAGTGTGTATAAAGTCAACCATCAGACTGTGACGGCTGGAGTGGTAAGCGAAATAGCGGATATGACCTTGGACATTCACAGTCAACATGAACATCAATCTCTTTTAGACCAAAACAACCATATTGATCTACTGGACCGGTATGTTGGTCAAGGGCTTAAGACCTTAAAAGATGATCTATATATGGATTATAAGGCCTATAAAAAACTGATCAAAGTCGTTGAAGAAGACTATCTCACAGTAGATGATCGAAAGCGGGAAATAGATTTTTTGAAGTTTGAAATCAATGAAATTCAATCTGCCCATCTGATTGAAGGCGAAGATGAAACTTTAAGTAAAGAGTTTAAGCTTTTATCTAATCGTAATAAAATACTTCAAAAATTATTGGGTGTTGAACAGCGTTTAACACAAAACCCTGAAATGAATCTATGGGAATGGATTGGTCACATTTTACGAGATTTTGAAGGTATACGCCATTTGGATGATGATATTGAAGATATGGCTATTATGATGGCACAAATTGAAGATATGGTCAAGGATTTGAATAAACATGTGGAAAATTATCTAGAGGCATTAGAAGCAGACGATCAAAGCTTGAATGAAGTGGAAGAACGTATACACATCATTAATATTTTAAAATCCAAATATGGTCATAGCATAGAGGCGATTTTATTTGCATTAGAAGAGAAAGAAAAGCGCTTGAACCATTTGGAAAACTATGAAATTGATTTGAAAAAAAACAAAGAAGCTCTTCAAAAGTTGACAGAACGACTGGAGACAAAGTGTGAAAAAATTTCCCGTCTAAGAAAGAAAGCGGCAAAAGAAATTGTAAAAAATATTGAAACCGTACTGGTAGATTTGAATTTTGCAGATGCAAAAATGGAAATCAATATTAAAAAACTAGATGAATTCGGCCAAAATGGCTATGATCAAATTACTTTTTTGATTAGTACCAATAAAAATGAGTCCGTTCAACCCTTAACTAAAATCGCGTCCGGTGGTGAACTTTCAAGGGTTATGCTCGCCATTAAGTCTGTTTTTGCTGAAATGGATCAGATTGGCACTTTGGTTTTTGATGAAATCGATAGCGGTATCAGCGGTCGTACCGCCCAAAAAGTAGGAGAAAAAATGTCGATTTTGGCCATGCATAGACAGATTATATGTATTACCCATTTGCCACAAATCAGCGCCATGGCAGATCAGCATTATTTAATCGAGAAGTTAGAGTCACAAAATAGGATTGAGACTTTTGTTAGACCATTAAAAGGTGCGGAAATCTTTCAAGAATTGGCCAGACTTATTGGCGGTGTGAAAATAACTGAGAATACATTAGAGTCGGCTAAAGAAATGAAAGAACAAGCGACAGCAATAAAAGAGGCTTATATAATAAAGCTTAAGTGAGATGAAACGAAGGGGGCCAAAGTTATACTTTAGTCCCCTTTGCTTGTAAAAAAAGTAACTACATTAGCAAATACAGTACAAGATATTATTTTAAGAACTTCAAACTGATATCAAAAGCATTAACCGAATGGGTGAGACCACCTACACTGATGATGTTCACACCGGTTTTGGCCACATCAACGATGCGGTCTAGGGTCATATTGCCACTGGCTTCTAATTGGGCTCTTCCCTGATTGATCTTTACAGCAGCGCGAAGCATATCGTTGTTCATGTTATCCAGCATGACAATATCAACGCCAAGTCTCAAGGCTTCCTTTAGTCCTTCAAGACTTTCAACTTCTATCTCGATTTTGGTTGTATGGGGTACCCTAAAGCGAACTTGAGCCACGGCAGTTTCTATTGATCCGGCTCCTGCAATATGATTATCCTTAATCATAACAGCATCCGAGAGTCCATATCTATGATTGTAACAGCCTCCGATTCGAACGGCATATTTTTCGAGCAGTCTAAGTCCGGGCGTGGTTTTTCTTGTATCAACGATTCGAACAGGAAAGGCCTTAACAGCCTGAGCATAAAGATGGGACATCGTTGCAATACCACTTAAGCGTTGACATAGATTCAAGGCCAATCTTTCACCCATTAGAATCTTATCAAGAGGGCCGTTTAGGGTACCAATGATGAATCCCGGCTCTACAAGATCACCATCTTTAGCAAATGTTTCAAAAACGATTGTACTGTCTATCGTTTGAAAGACGAGTTTCATAACTTCGATACCACAGATAACACCATCTTCTTTAGCGATAAAAGATGCTTGAATCTTATGGTCATGAAATACGATGTTTTGGGAAGTGATATCGCCATAGGGCATATCTTCCTCAAGCCATTCAATTATTTTTGCTACTAATTGATGCTTATTTATAGGTCCTTGCATGATTCAAGTCCTTTCTTTTCTATTTCTTTGTAGTGGCAGCCTAAGCTCTCATGATCCAAGGCATCTTCAACAACCATTAAACTGACGGACACGAGGTTATAAGATTTGGCATGGTCCACATGATCAAAACGTATTTTTTTGAGCGGGGAAAGAAGGCGTATTAGCTCAGACTTCGCTAACTTAAGTTGATGGTCATAGCGAACAATGCCTACATGTTTGGTCATGATTTCTTGAACACAGGCCTTATGGACTTTATAACTATTTGAAGATGTTGTCTTAGTATGCTTCCATGTATCCAGTGGGTTTTTAGTAATAGTAGGCAGTGAGATATGTTCGTGAGTAGAGACAATGTGTTCTGCAACATTTTTACCAAAGACCAAACACTCCAAGAGTGAGTTACTGGCCAATCGATTGGCACCATGAACCCCTGTTGAGGCAACTTCACCACATGCGTATAGATTCATAAGATTGGTACGTCCCATTAAATCCGTACAGATGCCACCAACGGCATAATGGGCCACCGGTGTTACAGGAACTAGGTCAACTCCTAAGGTTAGACCGTCATTTTCTAATGTTTTGAATATGTTCGGAAAGCGTTCTTTTAAGTATTTTGTCTTTAAGTGCCTTGTATCCAAGTAAACAAAAGGTTCTTGAGTGGACACTATAACATCATAGATGGCCTTTGAAACAATATCTCTAGGAGCTAACTCTTTCAAAGGGTGAATGGAATCCATAAATCTGTTTTTATGAGCATCTAGCAAATAGGCCCCTACACCTCGCATGGCTTCGGTTATAAGAAAATAGCCCTTGTTTTTATTTTTATATGCAGTGGGATGAAATTGTATATAACGCATATCTTGACATTTTACACCTGCAAAGGCGGCGATGGCGATGGCCTCACCAGTTGAACCTTCTTGGTTCGTAGTATGTGTATACAAATCACCAAGTCCTCCAGTTGCCATAACAATATGTTTGGCATAGATAACTTGTATGGTTTCATTTATTTCATAAACAATGCCTATGGCTTGCTGATTATGTATTACTAGCTCTAGCAAGGAAGCACCTTTTAAGATTTGTATATTATTTGAGGACTCAACTTTTTGGTCTAATAGACTCATTACAGATTGTCCAGTTTGATCGCCGCCGGCATGAATCACTCTAGGATATGAGTGTCCACCTTCTAAAGTGGCATGTATTTTTTTCTGTGCGTCGTAATCAAATTCCACACCAAGTTTCTTTAGGGTCTGGATTTGATTGGGTGCATTCTCAATTAATGTCTTAACCGCGTCAAGCTTATTGGTATGTCTTCCGGCCGTTAAAGTGTCTTCAATATGCGCTTCAAAAGAATCTTTTTGGTCAAGTGAGATCGCAATACCGCCTTGGGCCAAGGTTGAGTTGGTTGAGTGGTGGCACATCATTGTAATCTCAAGATGGGTAGGTAGATTAAGTGCAACATAAGTACCCGCTAAGCCGGTACCGATAATAAGAACATCTGTAGTTTTCATGGTATGTCACCTTCTAACTGAGTGCCAGCATTTGATCTAAGGCATTATAAGCGGCCAATCGTGTTGCTTTATCGATAATCATTTCAGAACTATTGTTAAGTAAAGAACGATAAATGTCTTCCAATTTAGTTTTTTTCATATTCTGACATAATAATTTACCAGATGCTAGGTAAAATGCTTTTTCAGGTTCGTTTTGCTTCAGACGGTGTAAAACACCTTCTTCAGTACAAATGATAAAAGATCTGGCTGATGAGGCGCTAGCGCGATGAATGATGCCAGCCGTAGAACCGACGAAATCAGCTAATTCAACTATACTTGGATCGCATTCGGGATGAACTAGAACTTCGGCACTTGGATAAAGAACTTTCATAGACATGACATCTTCAAGCTTCAAACGGTCATGGGTTCTACAAAACCCGGGCCACAAATGCATTTGCTGACCAGGTAGTTGTGTATTAATATAGTGACCAAGATTTTTGTCCGGTAAAAAAAGTATTTCTTTCTGGTCCAGTTGTCGGATGATATGCAAAGCATTAGATGAGGTGACGCAAATATCTGTTAAAGCTTTAACATCTGCTGAAGTATTGACATAAGATACAATATAATGGTTAGGATGTCTTTTCTTATGCATAGATAGCGACTTGGCATCAACCATGTCTGCCATAGGGCATCCTGCGTCTTGATTGGGTAGAAGTACCCTCTTATCAGGAGATAGAATTTTGGCAGTTTCAGCCATGAATTTTACACCGCAAACGACAAGGCAATCGGCATCAACATCTTTACCGTATTTGGCCATAGCCAAAGAATCACCCACAAAATCAGCCAAATCCTGTATTTCAGGTGACTGGTAAAAGTGGGCAATGATGGTTGCGTTTTTTTCAGCTTTTAAATGATGAATTTTTGATATGAGTTCTTGAGACATGGTTATTCCTCTCCAATTTAGCATGTGTCTTGACATTATTTAGGAGAAGTATATCACAAAGAGGGTTCAAGTGTCAAAAGGAAGCTATAGAAACCCTATTAGCAACGAGCTCAACATGCTAGGAAAAGAAATACTTACGTGTTTGACATGGACACTTTAACAGTTTAAGTAATTATATACAAAAAAAATGAATAATATCATTAATAAATGTTATATTTTATGTTATAATGAATGCAAATCATAATCTATTTAAACATTTAACAAAAGGTAATACTACGAAAAACGTGGTTAAGGCGTCAAAACTATATAGTTTAACTTTCATGTGTTTTTTATATAAACTTATGAATGACTTCGTTTTGACACTTTAACAAAAGTTAAACAGGATTGGAGTGATGGTATTGGAGACCCAAATGTGGCGGGAATTTTTAATTCCGTATCAGCAAGCGGTACAAGAAATGCAGATAAAGTTTGAAAGTATTGTGAATGAATATCATAAATTAAGCCAATATTCACCAATTGAATTTGTTGCTGTTAGGGTTAAAAAGATTTCTAGCATTCTGGAAAAAGCTAAGAAAAAAGGCATTGCACTAAGCGATATTGAAAATCAGATTGAAGATATTGCAGGGGTTAGAATTATTTGTCAATTCGTTGAAGATATTGATAAGGTAGTGGATCTTATTAAAAGTAGGAGGGACATAATTATTAAGTATGAAAAAGATTATGTGACCCATACGAAGTCCAGTGGGTATAGAAGCTATCATATGATTATCTACTATGATGTTCACACTGCTTTGGGTGAGAAGCGTATACAGGCAGAAATCCAAATCCGTACTTTAGCTATGAATTTTTGGGCGACGATTGAGCATTCTCTAAAATATAAATATAAGCATAATATACCGATAGAGATTAGAAATCGATTGGTGGCTGCAGCTGAGGCGGCTCATAACTTAGATAATGAAATGTCTAAAATTCGTACAGAAGTTCTGGATGCTCAGAATTCTTTTCAATATAAGTCTGGTATTATTGCAGATATTCTTAATAATGTGCAGAATATTAGTAGTGTGGCAAAGGATGATCTAGAAATTCAACATATTCAAGATGAGTTTTATCGTTTATGGGAATCCGGTGTTATTGAGGAGTTGACAGAGTTTAATAAGAGGCTGGATATTGTAGCTGAGACTTATAGGGCTCAGAGCTTGAATTAAAGAGATAAAAGTTATTGTAAGCAGTAAGTATTTATTTAAATCCGATGTCCGATAGGATTAACTGATTAATGAATACTTACTGCTTTTTGCACATTTAAAGAAGAGAAGAAAGCCAATAATGGTATTTTTTGTGTTGTTTATTTCTACATCCCATGATATGATAAATCAGACTATGCGCTGATATGAATGGCGTGGTCATGAGTGAGGTTTAGGATGGATTTACCTTTATTATTTGAAAAAGAAATGCGATTGCTGCTGCAAGACAAATATTTCGATTTTATAGATGCCTATAATCAACCTAGACATTTTGGTTTGAGGGTTAATCCTTTGAAGGTAAGAGCAGATTTTCCTGATAAGATGGCCTTTGAGCTTAGAAAAATACCTTGGTGCCATGAAGGCTATTACTATCAAGAAGAGGAACGTCCAGGCAAAGATGCTTATTATATGGCGGGCTGTTATTATATTCAGGAACCCAGTGCGATGATGGTAGGTACGGCGGTAGATGCTAAGCCAGGAGATAAAATCATAGACTTATGTGCTGCTCCCGGAGGTAAAACGACTCATATTGCCGGTATGATGGATAATCGTGGCCTAATTGTCTCAAATGACATCAGTCCTTCAAGGGTGAGGCATCTAAGTAAAAATATACAAATTAGTGGTATAAGAAATTGTGTCGTCACAAGTGAAGATCCTAAGGTCTTGGCTAGAGCTTGGCCAAGTTATTTTGATAAAGTACTGGTAGATGCGCCTTGTTCAGGTGAAGGTATGTTTCGTAAAGACCCTAAATTGATTAAGAGCTGGGAAGAGAGCGGGCCGGATGATTTTGTCCCTATACAAAAAAGCATCTTAGCTTCAGCACATAGGTTACTGAAAAATGGTGGGACCTTAACCTATTCTACCTGTACCTTTAATATGAAAGAAAATGAGTATATGATTGCGGCCTTCTTAAAGGAATACCCGCAGTATGAATTATTAGAATTGAATCGTATTTTGCCTGTGTCAGATGGTTTTTCTATAAACACTTCAGATGCTTGTCTTAATAGAACAAAAAGACTATGGCCCCATTTGAATGAAGGTGAAGGACATTTTGTCGCAAAAATGATAAAGAAAGATGTGTACATAGAATCGAATGTTCATGTTTTTCAGTCCTCTATTCATCAAGAGGCTAAAGCTGCTTTTTTGAATTTTGCAGAATCCATCGGTTACGAACTGGAAGAAGGTATAATAGATACCTTACATCAACATGTTGATAAGATATTTTGCATGCCTAAAGAGGCACCAAAGACCCAAGGGCTTAGAGTTTTTTCTAGTGGTTGGTTACTTGGTACCTATCAAAAAAAAAGATTTGAACCTTCGCAAGCTTTTGCCAGTGCACTTAAACCGGATCAAGTCAGAAACAAGATTATGTTAAGGCATGATGATATTAATGTAACAAGGTATCTGAAAGGTGAAACATTGTCGATAGATGTAGAGAACGGTTGGTATCTCATCTGTGTCGATGTCTATAGCATGGGATGGGGCAAAGTGGTTAATCATAAGTTAAAAAATAAGATTGAAGCAAGTTGGAGATGGTTATAATGTCCATGCGTTTAGATAAGTATTTAAGCAATATGGGAGTTGGCACGAGACGAGAAGTTAAGAAGTTAATCCAATACGGCAAAGTTATGGTGAATCGGGAAGTTGTCAAGACCATAGATTATAAAGTGGCTGAAGACAAGGATCACGTCATGGTTTATAGCAAAACAATAGGGTATGCTATCAATGTGTACATGATGTTAAACAAGCCGGCCGGTTATATTACAGCTACCCAGGACACAAAAGATAAAACGGTGCTGGACCTCGTAAACCACAAGAGAAAGAAAGACTTATTTCCTATTGGTCGATTGGATAAAGATACAGAAGGACTTTTGATTCTAACCAATGACGGCCAATTGGCACATCGCTTATTATCACCTAAGAAACACGTTCCAAAAGTCTATTATGCAAGAATCAAAGGTTGTGTTACTTTGGCTGATTGCAAACTATTTCTAGTAGGCGTGACACTGGATGATGGTTATAAGACCATGCCGGCAAAACTGGAAATTATAAGTGCCGGTGAAGTATCAGAGGTCTATATTACCATACATGAAGGAAAATTCCATCAGGTGAAGCGTATGTTTGAATCCGTTGATAAAGAAGTTGTATATCTAAAAAGAATACAAATGGGAGGATTGAGTCTAGACCCAAATCTTAAACTGGGTAGTTATAGAGAACTTCGTGAAGACGAAGTACAAGCACTCGAGACTTTCTAAAAACAAGGAGAATTATGTTAAAAAATATAAAAGCAGTCATATTTGATATGGATGGAACATTGATTGATTCCATGTGGTTATGGAAAAGGATTGATATGGAATATCTAGAGCGGTTTGGATTGTCATTACCAGATGATCTTCAAAGTGATATTGAAGGTATGAGCTTCAGTGAAACCGCGGCGTATTTCAAAAAAAGATTTAATCTTTTGGATTCAGTTGAAACCATTAAAGGTGAATGGAATAAGATGGCATGGTCCTATTACACTGAAAAGGTGACTTTAAAAGAAGACGCAAGTCTATTCTTAAGTCATTTGAAGCATCATGGATTTAAAACAGGCATAGGTACAAGTAACTCCAAAGAGCTGGTTTCATTGGTTATGAACAAATTCAACATCAATCATTTTTTTCACAGCGTACGTACCAGCTGTGAAGTAGCAAAAGGTAAGCCAAGTCCGGATATCTATCTGCAAGTTGCCAAAGACTTGATGGTTCTACCTGAGGAATGTTTGGTTTTTGAAGATGTGCCGATGGGTATTATGGCCGCAAAAAATGCAGGTATGAAAGTGTGTGCCATTTATGATGATTTTTCCAAAAATATGACGGACGAAAAAATAAGATTGGCAGATTATTATGTGAATGGTTATACGGATGTGATGCAAGTGATTAGGAATGAGGCTTGACCTATGTTTTTACCGATTTCAAAAGCGGATATGGAACAACGTGGCATTCATCAATTGGATTTCATTTTAGTAACGGGTGATGCTTATGTGGACCACCCTTCTTTTGGTGCAGCTATTATAGCAAGAGTACTTGAAAGAGAAGGCTTTACTGTCGGTATTATTGCTCAACCGGACTGGAGAAAGCATGATGATATTATGAGACTTGGTATTCCAAGTCATGCCTTTTTGGTAACCGGTGGGAATATTGATTCTATGGTGAACCACTACTCTGTAACGAAGAAAAGACGAAAAGAAGATGTCTATACACCAGGTAATGTCGCAGGGAAAAGACCGGATAGAGCAACCATTGTATATGGGAACCTGATTAGACAAGCCTTTGGGGATGTGCCTATTATTATTGGTGGTATTGAAGCATCTCTTAGACGTATGGGTCATTATGATTATTGGAGTGATCAAGTTAGGCGGTCTATACTCTTAGACAGTCAGGCGGATTTACTTTTGTATGGCATGGCTGAAGAAAGTATTGTTCAAGTAGGGCAAGCCCTTGAATCGGGTATTCATATAAAAGACATAACTTTTGTAAAAGGTACCTGTTATAGGGTGACAAATCTTGAAGGGGTTTATGATAAAATTATATTGCCTACATTTAAGAGCATTAAAACCTCAAAAGAAGCTTATGCAAAAAGTTTTTTACTCCAATCTCAAAATACAGATGCCATAACAGGGAAAACGCTTGTAGAAACTTATGGTGATCGGGAGTATATCGTACAATTACCACCTCAGGCGCCTCTAACTGAAAGCGCGTTTGACAGTATCTATGGGTTGAACTATGAAAGAACATATCATCCAAGTTATGAAGCCTTAGGTGGCATATCGGCTATTAAGGAAGTGAAATTCAGCATAATTAGCAATAGAGGGTGTTATGGTGCTTGTAATTTCTGTGCATTGACTTTTCATCAAGGGAGAGTCATGCAGGCCAGATCGCCAAAATCAATTATTAGAGAAGCAGAAAGCTTTGTTGAAGACAAAGACTTTAAAGGCTATATTCATGACGTTGGCGGACCGACAGCGAATTTCAGAAAGCCCTCCTGTCAGAAACAACTCAAATATGGTGTATGTAAAGAGAAGCAATGTCTGTTTCCAGAGAAATGTGAAAATCTAGATGTGGACCATACAGAATATGTACAGATTTTAAGAAAACTACGTAGCATCCCAAAAGTGAAGAAGGTATTTGTACGATCCGGTATTCGGTTTGATTATCTCATGTATGATAAAGACCCTACATTTTTTAATGAGCTTTGTGAACATCATATTAGTGGTCAACTTAAAGTGGCGCCAGAGCATGTTGATCATGAAGCACTAAGCTATATGGGGAAGCCGGATCACGCGATATATGATCGTTTTAGCAAACGTTATGAAAACAAGAATGAGGCGTTAGAGAAAAAGCAATTTCTTGTACCTTACTTAATGTCTTCCCATCCCGGGTCCACTTTACAAAGCGCAATAAAACTGGCTCTATATTTAAGAGACATTGGCCACCAGCCTCAGCAGGTACAAGATTT
Organism: Petrocella sp.; assembly: GCF_059865615.1. NCBI lineage: Bacteria > Bacillati > Bacillota > Clostridia > Lachnospirales > Vallitaleaceae > Petrocella > Petrocella sp. The sequence continues at coordinate 27,224 of NZ_JCBCDA010000110.1, forward strand.
TTATCCAACACCGGCAACAGCTTCAACCACTATGTATTATACAGGATTGGACCCGAGAACGATGAAGCCTGTTTTTGTACCTAAAAAGGCGAAGGAAAAGGCTATGCAAAGAGCTTTGATTCAATATAAAAAACCGCAAAATTATGAGTTGGTTAAAGAAGCACTTCTATTAGCAGGAAGAGAAGATCTTATTGGTTTTGATCGTGACTGCTTAATACGGCCTAGACAAAACAGTGGCAAATCAAGACAGAACCAAAATCAACCCCATAGTGCACCTAAGCAGGTAAAAGACGGATTGGATAAAAAAGATAGACCAAAAAGTAATGTTAAGCATCATCTTAAGAATGATTCTAAGGGGCAAACCAAAACGGGACCGAAGCAAAAAAGAAAAACAATACGGAATGTGCACAAGAAGAAAAAGTAGTTTTGACACTTTAAGCGGTTTAAGTTATAATACAGTGTACTAAAGAATCCTATAATTATGGATGTACATAGAAAACGATGAGAAAGAGTGATGAAAATGATCAACAGTATGACTGGATTTGGTCGAGGTGAACATGTCAAAGATCAAAGAAAGATGATTGTAGAGATGAAATCCGTCAATCATAGATACTGCGACGTAAATGTTCGTCTACCAAGAAAGCTGAATTTTTTGGAAAATGACATTAAAATCTATACCAAAAAGAAGTTGTCTAGAGGAAAGATAGATGTCTATTTAACTTATGAGGACAATTCAGCAAAGCAAGAGAGTATCCGGTTCAATGAAGCTCTAACGGAAGAGTATTTAACCTATTTCCAATATATAAGTGATCAATATAACCTTGAAAATGATATAAAAGTATCTCATATATCAAGATACCCCGATGTTTTTGTATTAGAAGAACAACAAGATGATGAGAATCTTCTATGGGGCATACTAAAAGAAGCCCTTGATTTAGCCATTGAAAAGATGGTTGAGACAAGACAAGTAGAAGGCGAATTACTTAAGAAAGATATTCTTCTTAAAATGACAGCCATGAAAGATGCACTTTATCATATTGAGAAAGAATCGCCAACAGTGGTTAAGGATTATCAAATCAAGTTGGAGGCACGCATTTTAGAACTGTTATCGAATGCAGCTGTTGATGAAGCTAGGTTAGCTGTTGAGGTTGCACTATTCGCTGATCGTTGTTGTATTGATGAAGAAATTGTACGCTTAAGAAGTCATATTGAGCATATGGAAAAAACCCTCGAGTCAGACCAACCCATTGGCAGAAAGATGGATTTTCTCACACAGGAAATGAACCGAGAAGCCAATACCATATTATCTAAGGCCAATAGTTTACTAATATCCGGTCATGCTCTAGAGTTGAAAACGGATATTGAGAAAATCAGAGAACAGATTCAAAACATTGAGTAAATGGTTAAGGGTTAAAACTATTTAGTTGAATTTTCACATTCGATATATAGTTACGAATGTATCAAGGTAATCTATATGTTGAAGGTGAAAGTAATGAAACTTAGTTATAATCATTAACCATAAATGGTTAAGGGTTAAAACTATTTAGTTGAATTTTAACCAATCACAGAATCATACAACTAGAAAAAGGAATAATGGTGGGTCATGTATAAGCCAGGAGTTTTAACGGTTATTTCGGGATTTTCTGGTGCCGGAAAAGGAACCGTTGTAAAGAGATTATTAGAAACGAAGGAAAACTATTCTTTGTCGGTGTCAGCCACAACGAGAGCACCTAGAAACGGAGAAGTTGAAGGTGAAAGTTATTATTTTCTATCGAAGCCAATCTTCGAACAAATGATAGAGAATGATGAACTATTAGAATGGGCAACCTATGTGAATAATTACTATGGTACCCCCAAAAAATATGTGTTTGAACAACTTGAAGCAGGTAAAAATATCATTTTGGAGATTGAACTACAGGGTGCCATGAAAGTCAGAAAACAATATCCGGGTGCCGTTATGATATTTATCGTTCCTCCTTCCATCAAGGAGCTTAAAGAGAGACTTGTTGGAAGGGGTACGGAATCTATGGATGTGATCATCAAAAGGCTTAAACGTGCCGAAGAAGAGACAGCCTACATTAAAGACTATGATTATATCGTTGAAAATGACGTTCTTGAAGCATGTGCTGAAATCGTACATAGTATTGTGGTCGCACAACAACATCATGCGGCCCATTATGGCGGTATCGAACAGGTTCTTGAGAGTCAATTCAATGAAGTGTTGAAAGGAGAATAACTATGTTACATCCATCTTACTCAGATCTAATGGAAAGAATTAATGACAGAAATGACGATATCACACTTAAAAGCCGTTATTCAATTGTAATTGCAACATCTAAACGTGCTAGACAAATCATTGACGGTGCTGAACCTAGGGTAAATAAATCCTATCCAAAACCATTGTCTTATGCGGTGAACGAATTGTATGAAGGCACAATCGATATCGATTCTCTTTAATCAACAACTTACTTGAATCCTAAAAGAAATCCAATATAAGTGGTCAATCAGTGTTTAGGATTGGACCACTTATTGCAATTAAGGAATAGAGATATGACGCAAAAATATGCCCAAATCATAATAAGCATATCTGTAAAAAGCCTAGATAGAATCTTTACATACGGGGTACCTGAGGTGTTAAGGCCAAATCTTAGGATAGGATCTGTCGTAGAGATTCCTTTTGGTGCAGGCAATCGCATCATAAGAGGTTATATTCTTGGATTTTGTGAGAAAATCGATTTTGACCCTGAAAAAGTGAAGTATATTATTAAAGCGTATGAAGAGGTAGGTATTGAGTCTGAATTATTAAATCTAGCCGTTTTTATGAAGAATAGATATGTTTCAACGATGCAAGCAGCCCTTAGCGCGTTATTACCGTCAAGACCCAATGTTCGTAAAAAAGAAGAGAAATGGGTGCGGTCTTTGATTGATCAGGATCAACTCATGGACATGATTAGAACACTTAAAGGTAAAAAAACATATGAACCTAGAGTAAGAGCACTAGAAGTTTTATTAGTAAAGCCTCACGTGTCCTTAAAAGAAATCATGAAAGAAGCAGATGTAACGCGTGGCATTATAATAACGATGGTTAAACATCGCATTCTTGAACTAGAAGAAAATATACGGATACGTATGCCATATGATTTGGAGGCATATGAGACCAGTATAAACCTATCACCTAATAAGGAACAAGACAAGGCACTTACAAGTATTATAAATAGCATACAACAAAAGGAAAACAAGGTTTATTTACTTCATGGAATAACAGGAAGTGGCAAAACAGAGGTCTACATGCAGGCAATTGAACGAGTGCTTGCTATGGGTCAATCAGCCATCGTAATGATACCGGAAATAGCTTTAACCCCCCTTATGGTTAAAAGGTTTGTTGAACGTTTTGGGGAAGTGGTAGGCGTCATGCATTCCAGACTGTCAGAAGGTGAACGTTTTGATCAATGGCGTCTAGCAAAAGAAGGCCGTCTAAAAATCATGATAGGACCAAGATCGGCTATATTTGCACCTTTTGAAAAAATCGGCCTCATTATTCTAGATGAAGAACATGAAACCTCCTACAAATCAGAAATGCCGCCTAAATACCATGCAAGAGAAGTCGCAATCTATAGAGCTAGATACCATATGTGTCCGGTTATATTAGGTTCAGCCACACCCTTAGTGGAAAGCTATTATAAAGCTATAACAGAAAAATATACACTTATTGAACTGGAACAAAAAGCTGTGGCACTTTCACCGCTTAGGGTTGAAACGGTGGATATGCGTAAAGAATTAGAAAAAGGCAACACCAGTATTTTGAGCTGTGAACTTTATGAAGCCATAAAATCGACACTTGAAAAAAAAGAACAAATCATTTTATTTTTGAACCGTAGAGGCCATTCGAATTTTGTATCCTGTAGGCTATGCGGACATGTCCTTAAATGTAATCATTGTGATGTTGCTTACAATTATCATAAGTACAATCATAGACTACAGTGTCACTATTGTAATGAAAGTACACCAATGGTTCAAATCTGTCCCAGTTGTGGTTCTAAGCATGTAAAAGCCTTTGGTATTGGAACGCAAAAAGTGGAAGCTTATATCAAAGAAATATTTCCTAAAGCAAAAGCCTTACGTATGGATTATGACACCACCACCGGCAAGGACGGACATAAAAGAATATTAGATGCATTTGAGGCCAAAGAAGCAGATATACTTATTGGAACACAGATGGTGGCCAAAGGTCATCATTTTAAAAATGTAACATTAGTCGGTGTTATGGCAGCAGATATGTCTTTGTACGTGAATGACTTTCGTGCCAGTGAAAAGACATTTCAACTTGTAACTCAAGTAATAGGAAGATCCGGTCGTGGTGACAAAGCCGGTAGAGCAATTATCCAAACCTATACCCCAGATCATTATAGTATCGTCAGCGCAAAAAATCAGGACTATAAGCATTTTTATAGTAATGAGATTCAATATAGAAAGTTGATGGGCTATGCACCTTTTAAAGAAATGATGAGTGTTTTGATTATTTCAACAGATGAAAAATACTTAATTCAACTTTGTCATAGAATTAAAGAACGTTTAAGTAGCTATGAAGATAACAAAGCAGTAGAAATTCTTGGGCCTTCACCTGCAACGTTGTCAAAAATCAGAAACAACTTCAGATGGGTCATTTACATCAAAGCAGATTCATATAAAGCATTGACGGCACTGGCCAATCATCTATATAATATAAATGAACAAGAAGATCTCAAGCATATAAGTCATATGCAGATTGATCTGAACCCGATGATGTCATATTGACATACTTATTAGAAGGAGGCATATTATGGCCCTAAGAAAACTAAGAATAGACGGAGACGATATTCTCAGAAAGAAGTCAAAAACGGTTGATGAAATAACAGAACGCATCAAAGAACTCGTTGAAGATATGATTGAGACCATGTATGAAAGTCAAGGTGTTGGTCTAGCAGCACCACAAGTTGGTGTTCTAAGAAGGCTTTTTATTGTGGATATTGGTGATGGCCCTATTACTTTCATTAATCCGGTTATAGAAGGATTAGAAGGGGAGCAATATGGCTTAGAAGGCTGTTTGAGTGTTCCGGGGAAACAAGGTGATGTACTTAGGCCTTATAAGATAAAAGTGAAAGCAATGAATATTGAGGGTACAGAATTTGAAATGGAAGCGGAAGCTTTTCTAGCACGAGCCATCTGTCATGAGTATGATCACCTAGAAGGTATATTATATACAGATAAAGCAGAAAACATTGAGGAAATATAGGAGAATTATGCGAATACTATTTATGGGAACGCCGGATTTTTCAGTCCCTACTTTGGAATACCTTATTGCTTCCGAACATGAAATCATAGGTGTTGTAACCCAACCGGACAAACCTAAGGGACGGGGAAAACAAATTATATATCCACCTGTGAAGGTGATGGCTTTAGAAAACGAGATACCAGTTTATCAACCAAATACGGTTAAAAATCCGGATTTTATGGAAGTTATACAGGCATTAGAACCGGATTTGGCAGTGGTGATTGCCTTTGGTCAAATCTTACCCAAAGCTTTTTTGGAATTGCCAAAATATGGATGCATCAATATACATGCATCTTTATTACCTAAGTATAGAGGTGCGGGTCCGATACAGTGGGCCATCATTCATGGTGAAGCGACGACAGGCGTTACCACTATGTATATGGATGTTGGCTTAGATACAGGTGATATGTTACTTAAAGAAACTGTGGAAATTGAACCAAAGGAAACAGGTGGCAGTTTACACGACAAACTATCGTTTATTGGGGGTCCTTTAATACTTAAGACCATTGAAGCCCTAATAGATCAACGTCTTATTCGGCAACCTCAAAACAATGCGCTTTCGACTTATGCACCCATGTTAGATAAAGAGATGGGTAATATTGACTGGCATCAGTCGTCGGATAGAATTGAACGTTTGGTTAGAGGGTTAAACCCTTGGCCAAGTGCATTTACCTATTATGAAGGTAAACTCCTTAAAATATGGGAAAGTGATGTTGTAGCATGTAACAGATTGGATATCCCTTGTGGATCTATATGTGAAATTAGGCAAGAAGGTTTTGTAGTTAAATGTAAAGAAGGGGGCTTATTGATAAAAAGCCTTCAATTACAAGGTAAAAAAAGGATGTCCACACCGGATTTTCTGAGAGGTCATCAGATTCGGATTGGACAGGAACTGTGTCGAAATGTTGATTAAATTAGAAAGAAGTGTGATAATATGTATTTTGGAGATATGAGTTTTTTTATTTATATAATACCGCCACTGCTACTTGCCATGTATGCCCAATCTAAAGTGAAGTCAACTTATGAGAAATACAGTAAAACCACCAATATTAATGGGTTAACAGGTGCAGATGTAGCAAGGCGCATATTGGAACGTCATGGTGTCGACGATGTCAAGGTAGAACCAATCAAGGGTGTACTAACAGATCATTACGATCCGAAGGCGCGTGTACTTAGGCTTTCCTCAGGTGTTTATGAAAACAAATCATTGGCAGCTATAGGTATTGCAGCCCATGAATGTGGACATGCAATACAAGATTATGATGGCTATGCTTTTCTAAAGTTAAGACAAACCATTGTTCCTGTTGTTAATGTAGCCAATAGCACAGCAATGCCACTTGCCTTTGCCGGATTAATGCTTGGCTATTTTACAGGATCAGGTATTGGTATTGGCTACTATATTCTTCAGTTTGCCATACTTATGTTTGCGGCTGTATTGGTTTTTCATTTGGTTACTTTACCTGTAGAATTAAATGCTTCAAATAGGGCAATTGAAATACTTGAAGGCGAAGGTATTCTATACCGTGAGGAACTTATACCTGCCAAAAAAGTACTTAATGCAGCCGCTTTAACTTATATAGCAGCAGCAGCAGTTGCAGCCGGTAACTTGATAAGATTCATCTTATTATCAAGAGGTAGCAGGCGATGAACTTGAGATGGGTCGTGCTGAAAATACTAGACACAATTGAGTTTGAAGGTATTTTTGTCCACGAAGCTTTAGAGCGTTTCACTATTGAACAGGACTTAAGTAAACAAGATCGCGCATTTATCAAAAAAGTCGTTTTTGGAACCATTGAACAGCAAATTCGAATTGATTATGTGATTAATCAATTCAGTAAGATTAAAGTCGATCAAATGAAACCGGCCATTAGATTGACTTTAAGACTATCTGTTTATCAGCTTCTCTATATGGAAAATATACCGGATTCGGCGGTTTGTAATGAAGCGGTTAAGCTGATTAAAAAAAGAAAAATGCACCGTTTGACAGGTTTTGTCAATGGTGTTTTAAGATCACTTATACGTCAAAAAGATACAATCATTTGGCCGAGTAAAGAAGATTTTTCGACCTACTTATCGGTTAAATATTCTTTTAAACCGGAGATTGTTCAATTACTATTAAACGATTATGATGATGAAGTGGTAGAAAACTTCCTTAGTATCAGTAACGAACAAGCACCACTCACTATTAGAGTTCAGAAAACGAACACTTCTAAAGAAACCCTTGTAGAAGCTTTAACAGCAGAAGGTCTTACAGTCTCTGAAGGCAGATATATAGATGAAGCCATGCACCTTGAACACATAGATAAAATAAACTTAATAGATGGCTTTCAAAAAGGCCATTTTCTTGTTCAGGATGAAAGCTCTATGATGGTGGCTGACGCAGGATATGAAGAAGGCATGACATGTATTATAGACTTATGTGCTGCGCCCGGTGGTAAAACCATGCATTTTGCTGATAAATTAGAAGGTAAGGGTCAAGTTTTTGCTTTTGATATATCCGAAAAAAAACTAGACCGGATTCGTGAAAATTACACCAGATTAGGACTTAAGAATATTAATGAAACAATAAATGATGCAACTGTCCATAATCAGGATTATATTCGTATGGGTGATTTGGTTGTTGCGGACTTACCCTGTTCAGGTCTTGGAATCATTCGTAAGAAACCGGATATAAAATGGCATATAACCATAGAACGAATAGAAGCACTAAAGAAACTTCAACAAGATATGTTAATGGTTGGAAAAAATTATGTAAAACCGGGTGGTGTATTGATCTATAGTACCTGTACTGTGACAAAAGCAGAAAATCAAGATAATGTAGCCTGGTTTTTAGAAAAAAATGAAGACTTTGAGTTAGAGCCGATACAAAAACGTTATAGTGATTCTGAAACAGGTATGGTAACAATGATGCCCATATCTAATGGACCGGATGGTTTTTTTATTGCTAAATTCAGAAAGAAGTGTGAAAATGTTAAATAACAAAACAGATATCATGTCTTTGGAGCTAAACGCTATAGCGGATAAAATAATTGCACTCAATGAAAAGAAGTTTAGAAGCATACAAATATTTGAATGGCTACATCAAAAAAACTGTTTTACATGGAAGGGCATGAACAATTTACCTAAAGTTTTACTAGCAAAGCTAGAAGAACATGCCTACTTGACGCAAATACAGTTGGTCACTAAGCAGACATCTGACCATGATGGTACGACAAAATTCCTGTTTAAGTTGCATGATGGTCAGATGATAGAAACGGTATTGATGCGTTATGATTATGGTAATAGTGTTTGTATCTCAACTCAAGCTGGCTGTAGAATGGGATGTACGTTCTGCGCATCAGGTTTGAATGGGCTAGAAAGAAATCTAACAACAGGTGAAATGCTGCGTCAAGTTTATGCTGTTGAAAGTGCAATTGGTAAACACATCACACATGTGGTTCTTATGGGAACAGGAGAACCACTTGATAACTATGAAGCTGTAGTGGGGTTTATAAAGATTATAACCCATGAAAAAGGGAAGAACCTCAGCCAAAGACATATTACGCTTTCAACTTGTGGTTTGGTAGAAGGTATTCATCGGTTAGCAGGTGAACAGCTTCAGATAAATCTGGCAATATCCTTACATGCTGGAGATGATGAGTTACGTAAACAGACGATGCCGATTGCCAAAAAACATTCAATAGATGACTTATTAACCGCATGTGAAGCCTACTTTACATCAACGGGTAGAAGGATTACTTTTGAATATGCATTAATAGCCGGACATAATGATCATCCATCGCAGGCACGTGCCTTGGCAGATCTTTTAAGGTTTAGAAAGTTTAAATGTCATGTGAATCTAATCCCCATTAACAATGTTGTAGAAAAATCATTTGCAAAGTCGAATCAAAAAGATGTGGTTAGATTTAGAGATATATTGCTAGACAAAAAAGTGGAGACCACAATTAGAAGGTCTTTAGGGACAGATATTGACGCTGCTTGTGGACAACTTAGGTTTAACACCATGAAAGACTAGAAATGTATTTTATAATTATTTTAATTGTGCCCGTATCATGTTAGAATAGGTATAGAAATCATTGGATGCTAGATTACGGAGGAGTTATGAAATCATTTGCGTTAACAGATAAAGGGTTGATAAGAAATCATAATGAAGATTATTATTACGTCAGTGATATACCTGTTGGAAAATTACCGAATTTATACATTATTGCAGATGGCATGGGTGGTCATAAGGCAGGTGACATCGCTTCAAAAAAGGCAATTCAGCATATTGTCGAAAATATAGAGAAAAACAGCGATTGGGACGTTGTACAGGCCTTAGAAAATGCAGTGAAGGTTGCTAATAAAGCAATTTTTGATGCAGGTGAAGAGAATCGGAATCAGAAGGGTATGGGAACCACCATCGTAGCTTGTGTTATAAAAGACGATACTTTATTTGTGACCAACGTAGGCGACAGTAGGCTATACGTATATGCGGATGGGTTTGAACAGGTTACACTGGATCATTCAGTTGTTGAAGAATTATTTAGAGCCGGTCATATTTCAGAAGAAGACCGATACAACCATCCGAATAAAAATATGATAACGAGGGCCCTTGGTGCAGAAGAAGATGTAAAAGTAGATCGATTTGTAAGAGACCTTAGTAGCTCGGATTTGATATTATTATGTTCAGACGGTTTGAATAAAATGTTAAGTGATGAAGAAGTGCATATAATTATGAATCAAGCAAAGACGATAGAAGATATGGGCTATGCTTTAATGAAAGCATGCTTAGATAAAGGTGGTATTGATAATATTACACTTATTATAATAAGTAGTGGAAACGAGGTACTGTCATGATACAACTTGGCGCACTTATAAATGAACGCTATACAATCGAAGAGAAGATCGGTTCCGGTGGTATGTCCATCGTTTATAAAGCAAAAGACACCAAGCTGGGACGTACGGTAGCCATAAAGATTTTAAGAGATGATTATGTTTATGATGATGAATTTGTTGGAAAATTTAAAGTTGAAGCTCAGGCAGCAGCCAGTTTATCTCATGTGAATATTGTTAATATTTATGATGTTGGTAATGAAAAGAAAACACACTTTATTGTGATGGAATATTTAGATGGTATTACACTCAAGGATTATATCAAAGCCAAAGGCAAATTGAGTAATGAAGAGACACTGCGTATAAGTGCTTGTGTTGCTTCAGCTTTGGATTGCGCCCATAGCAACCATATATTTCATCGTGATATTAAGCCTCAAAACATCATTATTACAAAGGATGGAAGGGTGAAGGTGGCTGATTTTGGTATTGCCAGAATCGCTACAGGTGCGACCATACCGGCAGCTGACAAGGCATCCGGTTCGGTACATTATATTCCACCGGAGCAGGCAAAAAGTGGCTACTCAAATGAAAGAAGCGATATATATTCACTGGGTATTACGATGTATGAGATGATAACTGGATCTGTACCTTTTACGGCAGATTCGGCAGTTTCTGTCGCTTTAAAGCAGATTCATGATGATCTACCGAATATAAAATCTCTTAATCCAGATGTTGACCGGAACTTGGAGCAGATTATTATTAAAGCAACACAAAAAAAACCGGAACTAAGGTATCATGCTTCAGAAGCATTACTGGCTGACTTAAAAAAAGCGACAAGTTTTCCGACGGAAAGCTTTGTAGAACTTAATGAGTTTGATCCTGATTCACCCACGATGATATTGAACGATACACAAATGCGACAGATATGGAATGAAAAGGATATAGAGGTAGAGCCTAAACCGAAAGTAGAAAAAATGGTTGCAGTAGGTGCCGTCATTTCCGCAATTATTATGACAATGCTGATCCTTGCATTTCTTTTTAGTATTTTTAGAGATAGTCTTATGCCCATAGAAATTCCAATGCCTAACCTAGAACGTATACCTTATGATGAGGCCGTCGTGTTACTTAAAGATTTGTCGCTTACTATAGAAGTGGCATCCAGTACCTACTCAGATACACATGATAAAGATACGATAATAAGCCAAGATCCAATAGAAGGTACTATTGTAGGTCAAGAGGCCAATGTCAAAGTCGTACTTTCATTAGGGGTCGAATCATTCGAGGTTCCAAAGGTTGTAGCGTTGAATTATGATATTGCAAAGGATTTACTGGCAGATGCCAACTTAGAGGGTATAATCTCTCAAGTGTATAACGAAAACATACCTGTTGGTGTGGTTTTTGAGCAAGACCCAGAAGCTGGAACGATGATGGAAAAAGGCAGTGAAGTTAAACTGAAAGTCAGTCTAGGAAAAGAAGATGTTTTTGTTGTGGTTCCGGATGTTCGCAAAAAAACATTGGATGAAGCCAAGGCCATATTAAGCGAAGCGGGATTAAAAGTCGGCTCAAACATATCTGAGTCCTATAATGATAATATTATTGAAGGTCAGGTTATTGCAATGACCGTTATGCCCGGCACCACCGTAAAAGAAGGGTATGAAGTTGATTTAACCATTAGTCTTGGTAAGGAGATTAGACCTGTGACAAAAAACATAACCATTAATAATGTTCTTGAGCAAGATGAAGACTCCGGGATTATTTCAGTAATATTAATAAAAGAGGGTGTTTCAGAAGAGGTTTATAATAAAGTCGTTTATCATTCGGATTTTGACACCCCATTGAATGTGTCTGTAGCAGGGCTAGGAACTGCCACCATAGAAGTCTATAAAAATGGTAGCCTCGAGTATACACAAATGCTGAATTTCGCTGAGGAGCGTGCTGAATGATAGGAAAAATTGTAAAAGGTATTGCAGGCTTTTACTATGTAAATGTACCTCAGAAGGGCATTTTTGAATGTAAAGCAAGAGGCATTTTCAGGAAAGAAAACATTAAACCGTTAATTGGTGATAACGTCGAGATTGTTGTTTTAGATGAAGAAAATAAAAAAGGTAATATAGAAACCGTTCAAAAGAGAAAAAACCAATTGGAGCGACCGATGGTTGCGAATATTGATCAAGCGGTTATAGTTTTTGCGGTTGCCTATCCGGAACCGAACTATAATCTCCTAGACCGTTTTCTTGTTATGATAGAAGAAAAAGGCATAGAAGCCATTATTTGTTTTAATAAAATAGATATACTTACCAAAGAGCAGGTTAAAATGATTAAAGCTATATATGAAAAAACTGGATATAAGGTTTTTGCTACCAGTTCAATTGAAGAAAGAGGTATTGATTCACTAAAAGATGCTCTCTATGATAAAACAACTGTTTTTGCCGGACCTTCCGGTGTAGGAAAATCATCCATACTTAATCTTATACAATCAGAAATACTATTAGAAACAGGGATTGTTAGTAAAAAAATCGGTCGAGGCAAGCATACAACCCGTCACGCAGATTTGATTTGTTTTCATGAAAATAGTTATGTTGTAGATACACCTGGCTTTTCTTCACTGGATATTGATCATTTATCTGAGGAAGATATTAAGCTATATTTTAAAGAGTTTTCCAAGTATGAACCCCTTTGCAAATTTAAAGGCTGTAATCATTTGAATGAACCTGTTTGCGGCATTAAAGATGCTGTGAAAGAGGGCGATATTTCTCATTGCCGATATACAAGTTATAAACAACTCATAGATGAATTAAAAGATATAAGGAGATGGTAATATGAATTTGTTAGCCCCATCCATTCTTTCAGCCGACTTTTCTAGGCTTGGAGAAGAAATCGAAACAGTTATTAATGCAGGTGCCGACTATATACATGTAGATGTTATGGACGGCCATTATGTGCCCAACATATCTTTAGGCCCCCCCGTCATTAAGTCTATTAGGCAGGCTACGAAAAGCTTTCTTGATGTTCATTTGATGATCATGGAACCATTACGCTATATTAAAGCTTTTGCAGAAGCCGGTTCAGACATGATTACTTTTCATCAAGAAGCAGAAAAAGATGTTACTGAAACTATAAACGCCATAAAATCCTATGGAATAAAAGTAGGTTTGACCATTAACCCCAAAACATCTGTGACCGTACTTGATCCATATCTTAAAGACGTGGATATGATACTGATTATGTCAGTTGAACCGGGATTTGGAGGACAATCTTTCATACCATCTACTTTAGATAAAGTTAGCTACCTCGTTGAACAAAGAAAGATTTTGGGCTTAAACTTTGATATTCAGATGGATGGTGGTTTATCCTTTGATAATATTGAAGAAGTTGCAAAAGCTGGTGTTAACATCTTTGTTATGGGGTCTTCCATCTACGCACAAGAAGACGTTGCCTCTGTTACAAGAGCATATAAAAAGAAATTAAAAGAATTGGAATCTATCCGATGAAAAGGGCACTTGTTATAACAGGTGGGCAAGTTTCATTGAATCAAATAAAGGAAGTGGTAGCGAACGCTTCATTTGATCTAAAAATAGGTGTGGACCATGGTATTGACTATATGGCTGAATGTAACATTATACCGGATGTCATCTTAGGTGATTTTGATTCCTGTCAAAGGGATGTTTTGAGTGCTTATGAAAAAAGACATATCGAGAAGATTGTTTTTCCGAACAAAAAAGATATGACCGATACCCAGTTGGCTTTTGAATGGTTAGAAGAGCGTTCTGTAGATGAAGTTGTTGTTTTAGGTGGAACGGGTAGTAGAATGGATCATACCTTAGCCAATCTTTTTCTTATGATACATTATGGGAAAACATTCAATATTACCTTCTTAGATCCTTACAATAGAATCCGATTGGCAACAAGCCGCCAGACCATTAATCAGAGCATTTATAAGTATATTTCTTTATTGCCTTTAAGTGAGTATGTACATAATGTAAGCATTTCCGGTGTCAAATACCCATTGAATAAGGCGACTTTAAAGTCTTCAAGTTCGTATGGTATCAGTAATGAAATCACATCGAAGGCAGCGACGATTTTGGTTGGAGAAGGGGAACTATTGATTATTGAATCTAAGGATAAGTAGTTGTACTTATCTTATTTCAGGACTGAACCACAAATAAGCCAATAGCAATGCTTAGATATCTAAGACTTGCTATTGGCTTATTTATATTAAATGTTTTAGTTTTATTTCATTAGAAGTGCACTTATTAACACATCAAATGGAACTATGCACGTACGATTTTGCCTGCACGTAAACATTTTGAACAAACTTTGATTCTTTGTGATTGCCCATTAATGACAGCTTTTACTGATCTGATATTAGGTTTCCATTGTTTGTTTGACCTTCTATGAGAATGACTGACTGCGTTACCGAAGTGTACGCCTTTATCACATATTGAACATTTAGCCACAACTGCACCTCCTTAATATATATCTTCATAACAAATCAATTCTATCAAAGAATTTAAATGAATGCAAGCATTACTTATAATAACTTTCAATTAATTAGAAAAAACCTATAAATCATAGGAAAAAGATGTTATAATACAATGAGCAATGATCTCATATTTCTAGGTTAAAACACGTAAACGACTTAATTGAACTTCATCTATAATATTTAGGTGAATTAGTAAATTTGGTTTTGACACTTTAGCCGGTTTGTTAAGTTCTATGATATTATTATACGACGATATAGATGAAGGAGGCATTTTTATGATTGGTAGATTAGATACTGGTTATGGAGAAGTGACAATCGATAATGAAGTCTTGGAAAAAGTTGCCGGTGTAACAGCGGTCGAATGCTATGGCATTGTTGGTATGGCTATGGTGAATGTAACCAGCGGTATTGCCAAGCTATTAAAAGGTGATAGTATCACAAAAGGTATTTCCTTGAAAGTAGAGGATAACTGTATTCGAATCGACCTACATATTGTAATTGAATATGGTGTTAACATTAAAGCCGTTACAGACAACCTCGTTAGTACGGTGAAGTATAAATTAGAGACTTTTTCAGGTTTGGAAGTCAAGCATATAAATATATATGTAGAAGACGTCAGAGTGGACGAATAAGAAACTAAGGAGGAATACCAGTGACTGCTTATAACATATCACCTAAGACTTTAAAAAGTATGTTTATTGCTGGTGCAAAATATTTAGAGTCAAAAAAGAAGTATGTAGATGAACTTAATGTTTTTCCTGTGCCTGACGGCGATACGGGAACAAATATGACACTAACCATTTTAGCGGCAGTACGAGATGTTCAGAAGGTGGATTCGGATGATTTGCAAGGTTTGGCTAAAGCCATTTCATCCGGTTCATTAAGAGGTGCAAGAGGAAATTCAGGCGTTATATTATCACAGCTTTTTAGAGGCTTCTGTAAAGAAATATCAAGTCATGATGTCTTAGACGCTGTTGTCTTAGCCAATGCCTTACAAAGAGGTTCTGAGACAGCCTACAAGGCGGTTATGAAGCCCAAAGAAGGCACCATATTGACGGTGGCCAGAGAGGCTGCGGAAAGAGCTATAGAGCTTGCACGTGTTAATGATGATATTGTTGACATTTTGAAAAAAGTAATTGTTCATGCAGAAGCAACTTTACAATATACACCTGAACTGCTACCTGTTTTGAAACAAGCAGGTGTGGTCGATTCTGGTGGTCAAGGGCTAATGTATATTTTAAGAGGTGCTTTGATGGCCCTTGAAGCCGGTGATGATTATGTTGTTGAATTTGAAGAGGATGATACACATCCGGAGATTGAATTAATATACGATTATAGTGGTGAAGAAATTAAGTTCGGCTATTGCACAGAGTTTATAATAAATGTACGAAATGACATGGAAAGTGATCGAGAAGCTTTAGCGCTTAGGACTTATCTTGAAACGATTGGCGATTCGATTGTTGCTGTTTCAGATGAAGATATCATTAAAATACATGTTCACACCAATGACCCGGGTCTTGCGCTACAAAAAGGTCTCTCTATTGGCGAACTAAGCAACTTAAAAATTGACAACATGCGAGAAGAACATGCTAATAGATTGATTGATCAAGAGGAATTGGATAAGCTTCACCCTACGGAAGTGAAAGAAAATGGTTTTGTGGTTATCTCCATAGGAGACGGATTGAGTGAGATTTTTAAAGGCTTAGGCGCCGATTATATTGTAGAAGGGGGTCAAACCATGAACCCATCTACAGAGGATATACTTAAAGCTGTTTCAAAAGTAAATGCAAAAAGCGTGTTTATCTTACCCAATAACAAAAACATTATTTTAGCTGCAGAACAAGTCAAAGATATTGTAGACGACAAACAAGTCATAGTTATCCCAACCAAATCCATTCCTGAAGGAATCAGTGCTTTAATCAACTTTGAGGAGGATAAGTCCTCCAAAGAGAATCAAGAGACGATGATGCAGGCCATTGAAGATGTGGTATCCGGACAGGTGACACATGCCATTAGAGACACGGTTGTTGATGAGAAAATCATCAAGGAGGGTGATTTTCTTGGGATTGGCAAAGGCAAGATTAATGTGGTAGAAGCTGACGTTGAACAGGCGGTCAGAAAGCTTTTTGAGTCATTGATAGATGAAGACATTGAATTAATTTCTGTATACTATGGAATGGATGTTGATAAAGATACTGCAAATCAATTATCCAAGGATTTAGAAGAAACATATCCAAATTGTGAGATAGAAGTTCATTATGGTGGTCAACCCTTGTATTACTATATTTTATCTCTTGAATAGAACTTGAATTAAGACTTAAGACTTAAGCTTCTCTAACACACAGTGTAAAATATACTGTATGTTAGAGAAGCTTTTTTTGATTAGAGAAAGTTGGTTTTGACCCTTGAACCATGATTATGTTATTATTACTCTAAATGAATTACAGAAATAAGGTGATCTAAGTGGAAACAAATAAACCAATTACTGAATTAAGCGGTATAGGAAAAAAGAAGGCTCAATTATTTGAAAAAATGGGCATTAAGAGTTTAATGGACTTGATAACCTACTACCCTACAACTTACGAAAAAAGAATTGGATTTTCAAAAATACAAGAAGTTAAACCGAATGGAACCTACCTTATTCAAGGGGAAATCATGGTTGCACCTTATTCCAAAAAGGCAAGACAGGTTATATTAACATCTACACGGATAAAAGATGATACTGGTGAGATTGCTTTAACATGGTTCAATCAACCCTATCTGCAAAAACAGTTAAAAGAAGGCCAAATGATTACAGTCATGGGGAAAGCGTCCTATAAATACGAAAAATTACAGTTAACATCTCCAAAAATTCTTACACAAGCAGATTTGAATTATTACGAAGACAAAACCATTATTCCAATATATCCTTTGACAAAAGGCATCAACCAAAAAGCCCTTCGCCTTGCAGTAGCTTCAGCCATGGAAGCGGTCAACAATAGGGTAGAAGATTATTTACCGGACATAATCAGAGAAGCAAATGAATTAATATCTTTAGAAAATGCAATTTATCAAGTTCATTACCCACAAAATGATGTTGTTTTGAATGATGCTAGAAGAAGACTGGTATTTGATGAATTTTTGTTTTTTCAATTAGGGCTTATGCTGCTGAAAGATGAACAAGTTAAAATAGAAAATCAGTATAATTTCAAGTGTCGAAAAGGGTATGAACACACACTTAAAAAGCTACCTTTTGCATTAACAAGCGCTCAATACAATGTCCTAGATGAAATCATAAAGGATATGAATGGTTCCTATAATATGAACCGTCTGGTTCAAGGCGATGTTGGTTCGGGAAAAACTGTGGTAGCAGCATTGGCTATAATCTTAGCAGCAGAAAATGGCTATCAAAGTGTTTTAATGGCACCGACAGAGGTATTGGCTAAACAACACCATCAATCCTTAGAAAAAATGTTTGTAAGTTTAGACCTTCGGGTTGAATTGCTAGTAGGATCAATGACAAAAAAAGAAAAGGTAGATACTTATCAAAAGATTGAAGCCGGCTTAATAGATGTGGTAATTGGTACCCATGCGGTCATTCAGGAAGGGGTTAATTTCAAGAATTTGGCTTTGGTTATTACAGATGAGCAGCATCGATTCGGTGTAGCACAAAGAGAATTACTGGCTGGGAAGGGACATTATCCACATGTGCTGGTCATGAGCGGAACACCAATACCAAGAACATTGGGTCTTATACTTTATGGAGATATGGATGTTTCAATTATTGATGAATTACCTCCCGGCAGAAAAAGCATTGAAACCTTTGTAGTAAATGCTTCCTATAGAAATAGGGTGAAGGCCTTCATTGCCAAAGAGATAGAAGCGGGCAGACAGTGCTACATAGTATGTCCCATGGTTGAAGAAAATCAGGAAAATGATCTAAAGGATGTCCTTAGCTACACCGAAAAATTAAAAGTAGAATTACCACCTCATATACGCATCGAATATCTTTATGGTCAAATGCGTCCCAAAGAAAAAAATCAAACAATGGAAAGATTTGCAATGGGTGAACTGGACATTCTTGTATCTACAACCGTTATTGAAGTTGGCATTAATGTGCCTAATGCAACCCTTATGATTATTGAAGATGCCCATCGATTTGGCCTTGCTCAACTACATCAACTTAGAGGTCGTGTTGGTAGAGGTGGCAATCAGTCTTACTGTATATTAATCTCAGATTCAAAATCTGTACTTGGCAAGAAACGTATGGCTATTATGACAGAATCACAAGATGGCTTCCATATCGCTCAAAAAGACTTGGAGATAAGAGGATATGGCGATTTATTAGGCCTTCGTCAAAGCGGTATGCCGACATTTAAAATAGCAAATATTGTAGAAGATATGGAGATTCTAAAACAAGCCTATTTAGTTGCAAAGACAATTAGCGAAAAACGTGATATACTTCAAGAAGCAACTTACGAAAACTTTAGAAAAAAATTAGAAAACTATATGGAGACGAACATGTCCTTTATAGCTTTATAGGAGTTATGTTATGCGTGTTATAGCAGGAAGTGCTAGATCTTTACCTTTAAGTGTTCCGGAAGGTAAGGATATAAGGCCGACAACAGATCGTTACAAAGAAACAGTTTTTAATATCATCCGACCCTATATAGTTGGTTCAAACGTACTGGATTTGTTTAGTGGAACCGGCAGCATAGGAATAGAGGCACTAAGTAGAGGTGCAGCTGCTTGTGTATTTGTAGAAAACCATAAAACAGCCATAATTTGTATTGAGAAAAATCTGAATTTCACAAAACTATTTGAAAAAGCGGAGATTATGAAGTATGATTATAGCAAAGCTTTGATGGATTTAGGCAATCATAGTACCCAGTTTGATTTAATCTATTTGGACCCGCCTTTTGACAAAGGTCTAGAAGAAGTTACGATTTCGCAAATCCATGGATATGATTTGTTAAAAGATGATGGTATAATGGTATGCGAAAGCAGTTTGAAAACAGATATGTCTTTCATTGAAGGTCTAAAAACTTATGAAATCTTCAAAGAACGAATCTATAATACATGTAAATTTAGTTTTATTAGAAAATCATAGATTATGTAAGGATGTGACATAGTGAAAACAGCGGTATATCCCGGAAGCTTTGATCCGACCACCAATGGACATTTAGATATCATTAAAAGAAGTGCCTGTCAAGTGGAACATTTGATAGTAGGTGTGTTAAACAATGTCAACAAGTCGAGCTTATTCACAATAGATGAACGTGTGAAATTATTAGAAGCCTTGACTAAGGATCTTCCTAATGTAGAAATCAGGTCTTTTTCTGGATTGTTGGTGGATTTTATGGAAAAAGTATCAGCAAATCTTATAATAAGAGGATTTAGAGCTGTATCTGATTTTGAATTTGAAATACAGTTAGCCCAAACGAACCATAGTTTAAATCCTAATATTGAAACCATATTTTTTGTAACAAAAAATGAGTACTCGTTTCTAAGTTCTAGTGTTGTAAGAGAGGTTGCTTTGTATGGTGGCGATGTTAGTCAAATGGTTCATCCAATAACCGTCACCTATTTAAAAGATAAATATGAGAGTATGGAGGTATGAGTATGAGTGATGTATTTAATTTAATTGACGAAATGGAAGGTTATTTTGAAGAATGTAAGACTATGCCTTTTTCCAATAAAATCATTGTGGATATGGAAGTTGTATATGAATTCATGACAGATTTAAGGTTGAAGTTACCTGAAGAAATCAAACGCTCACAAAGAATTCTTGAGGAAAAAGAACGAATTATCGAAGAATCCAGAAAAGAAGCGGATCATGCACTAAACAAAGCTTCAGCAAGGGTCAATGAGTTAATCGATGATCATGAAATAAGTAAAAAAGCAGAAAAAAAAGCGCAAGAAATCATTGAGGCAGCTAATCAAACAGCCAAAGAGATTAAAGTTGGTGCATATGAGTATGTGGAAGAATTGGTTGAGCAAATGGAATATGCAATGCGAGATACAGTAGAACAGACGAATATTCATTATGGTAAATTTGAAAATTACATCAGCCAGCAAGTAAAAGTTATGGCTAACAACAGAGAAGAGTTGATTATGAGCAAAAATAAATTGAATGAATAAGTAAGTAAATAAGTAAGTGCCTTATATCATAAATGATAAATATAGTATTGACATATAAACCTTTATATTGTAATATATAGATATTAAATAAACCTGTTAACCAGGTAAACAAATATAGAGGTGTATTATGAATTTATTAAAGAAAAATTATCATACTATTTCATCAGACGAAGTTAACAAAATCATGAAGGATAAAGACGTACAGATTATTGATGTAAGAGAACAATATGAGTATGCAGCCGGTCATATTGAAACAGCCAAACTTATTCCTCTATCAACGATACCAAGTCGAATGAATGAGATTGATAAGAATAAGAAAGTGATTGTAGTTTGTGCCAGTGGCGCAAGAAGTACCAGCGCTTCTGAGTTTCTAGGAAAAGAAGGCTATGATACCTATAATATGCTTGGTGGTATGATGGGATGGCGTTATAAAACTGTATAATAGATCAAAGCGGCAACGCCTCGCGTTGCAAAGCAAATAGTTCCGAAAGGAAAGGACTTTAACGTACTCAGCTATGTTTTAAAGCTGAATACTAGAGTATGACTTTCCTAGAGAACAAAAATGACTGGCTCAGAATGTTGAGTCAGCTTCTAGGCACATCATGGTCGGTATTGACCTATTGTTGTATTAGCGTCCAAAAGCAGGACATCCCAAATAACTAAAAAAGTCTCTAAGTTGTTGAACTGACCCCGAAAGGTTAGACCTAAAAATCTAACAATTGGAAGTTGGTTCATTTTTTTACTTAGAGACCTGGATCAAGCATATTTTGTTGAGATAGAGCCTTATTTCATAGAGTATAGACTACCATTTACCTTTGTTCATGTGGCTTCCAAGTTCTGCTTTTGCAAGAGCCTTGATTTCCCATGCCATTTTGATTGTTTTTTCAAAAACATCTACACAACCTGGATCAAGACCGATTTCAATTCCGGCTTCGCTTAAGTCAATCATTGTTGCAGCAAGATTTACCAATTCCATATGAAGATCATTGGTTTCATCAGAAGCGTAAATCTTGTTAGCATCTTCTTCAGATAAAACAACGTGTTTTTCTTTAGGTGCACCACATTTTGGACAAAAATCCAAAGCTTCATCCGCCTCATACACAAAGCCACATACTGTACATTTAAATAGATTCATTTAGTTACCTCCTTAATTAAACTTATAATTGATTATGGTATCAAAACGTATTTCTGATACCATAATCAGAGTTAATGTTTCAACTTATTATATCACATATGAGAAGAATAAGTAGACGATTATTATTATTATTATTATTATTATGGTAATCGAATAATGGGTGTTTCATATTCATTTTTCATTTTTGTACCATAATAAAAATGAATAAGATGATTGTAGTGCAATGTGCTATTTAAGTCAGCCTTATAAGACAGCAGTTGTAGGTTGTCTAATTGCTTATAGCCTTGGCGTGTGTTGACAATAATCGGTAGATTTTTATCATATTTTTTAATGGCTTTCAACATCTCTTGACCTTTTGGATTGAAACCTAAGACCTTAAGATAGGGCTTCATTTCGGTACTTAGTAATTCAAATGTTTTTTGCTCGTGACCGAGGTATATATGCAATAATGCCCTTGCAACTTTAGTTCTTGTATAACGTTTTGATAGGATTCTATCTACCAAACTTTCATAATCATAGGCATGCAAAGCTGCTTCAATAATTTTGTTTTCAAGACCCTCATTTACATCCTGATAAGTACGCAAGACTTCAGGTGTATTTGTAAGAATTTTATATTTTAGAAAAGGGAATATCATATCGTAGAAGATGGGACCTTCGCCAGAAACGATAACGTTTTCCAAGGTATTATAAGAATATAGAGGGAGTTTTTTGAATAAAGGCTTGTAATGGTCATGCTCACGTATGTACTTTCTAATAGCAGTAGCAGAAGGGATTGTTGTCTTACTGTCATCATCATGGTACTCAGATCCAACACGTTTAATGGTGGTTGGTATGATTTTGCTGTCTTGCCTTAGTAAAGCTTTAATATATTCAATACCCAAAATATTGTTCGGCGTTTTAATAGATAAAGCCTGATCAGTCGACATTAGATGATGGTTCTTAACATATTTCAGTAAGGCTTTTTCTCTTGCTTTAGGAAAAGCATCCCCTTTACCTAAATATTCATTAAGAAGAAAACGAAATCCAATAGGTTCGTTATAAAGAACCTCTGCAATCTTAACAAGAGCATCTATGGAGCCGGATTCACTTCCAAAATTCAAATGTGTTGTGATTCCTGTTGCTTTTAATAGTTTGATTGCCATATGTGAAAAATACTCAGCACTAGAAGTGGCAAAATAAGTAGGAAGTTCAATAACCAAATCCACACCAGTATGGAGCGCTGCTTGAGTTCTTGCATATTTATTAATAATAGCCGGCTCACCACGTTGGACAAAATTGCCGCTCATAATCAAAACAACACCTTGAGCTTCAGTTGTTGTTCTAGCTGCTTCAATTTGGTATGCATGGCCCAAATGAAGAGGGTTGTATTCGGTGACAATTCCACATATATTCATAATTACCATCCTTATTAAGTACTCTTTAGAAAAGTATATCATAGTCCAGACTTATATGGCTATATAGTTTAACCCATTAACCTGTCAATGTTTATAAAAAAAACAACAAAAAACCAAAAAAGGATTGTATACAATGAACACAAAGTATATAATTAGATATATAGTTAAGGCATAAAAACTATTTAGTTGAACTTTCATAAACTATATTCAGTTACGTATGCATCAACTTGAACAATGATCATTAACTGTAAGCAATGTTTAAGTGCTTAGAGTCAATGGTCTTTGCAATTATAACGTAATAAATGAGCCAATCTGAAAGGGGCAAAAAATGAGTTTTATTGAAACAATTAAAGACAGAGCAAGACAATCAAGAAAAACCATCGTATTACCTGAAAGTATGGAAATAAGAACACTTGAAGCCACAGCACAAATATTAACTGAAGACATTTGTGATATTATTTTAATAGGTGATGTGGATGAAATTAATAGCGTGGCAAAGAACCTTGACATTTCAGGCGCAACGATTATTAATCCGAATTCTTTTGAGCAAATGGATACCTATGTTGCTAAGTTTGTGGAACTTCGTGAACAAAAAGGCATGACCTCAGAAAAAGCAGGGGAAATCTTAAGGACGGATGCACTATATTTAGGGGTCATGATGGTAAAAATGGGTTATGCAGACGGCATGGTAGCCGGAGCAGTTAATTCAACAGCCAATGTTTTAAGACCATCCCTTCAAATCTTAAAAACAGCACCCAACACAAAACTTGTTTCTTCTTTCTTTGTTATGGTAGTGCCTAATTGTGAATTTGGACATCAAGGTACTTTTATTTATTCAGATTGTGGATTGGTTCAAAACCCAGATGCAGAAGAACTTGCTGCCATAGCTGGTAGTTCTGCAAAATCTTTTCAAAATCTAGTGGGTGTTGAACCTATAGTAGGTATGTTATCTCATTCAACTAAAGGAAGTGCTTCACACCCAGATGTAGATAAAGTTGTTGAAGCCACCAGAATTGCAAAATCACTTTACCCGGAATACAAAATTGATGGAGAATTCCAATCAGATGCAGCCATTGTACCAAGTATAGGTGCTGCGAAGGCGCCTGGAAATGAGATTGCCGGTAAAGCCAATGTACTTGTATTCCCAGACCTTGATGCGGCGAATATTTGTTACAAGTTAACAGAACGACTTGCTAAAGCTGATGCATATGGACCCATTACACAAGGAATCGCAAAACCTGTCAATGATCTATCAAGAGGTTGTACAGCTGAAGATATTGTCGGTGTCGTTGCTATAACAGCGGTACAGGCTCAATAAGAATGACCAAGGAAAAGGGAGCAAAAATATGAATATTTTAGTTTTGAATTGTGGTAGTTCATCCGTTAAGTATCAACTGATTAATATGGAAAATGAGGACGTATTAGCAATAGGGATATGTGATCGAATTGGTTTTGAAGGTTCTTTTATTGGGCATAAACCAAAAGGACATGATAAATTGAAATTACAAATACCTATGAAGGATCACAAGGATGCAGTAAAATCTGTGCTTGCAACATTAACAGATCCAGCACATGGTGTTATTGACTCTATGGATGAGATTGCCGCTGTCGGTCACAGAGTTGTTCATGGAGGAGAGGCTTTCTCAGCTTCTATCATCATTACGGAAGAAGTAAAGGATGCGATTAAAGCATGTAGTGACTTGGCACCTTTACATAATCCGGCTAACTTAGTTGGTATTAATGCTTGTGAAGTGCTAATGCCAAATACAAAACAAGTTGCGGTATTTGACACAGCCTTCCATCAAACAATGGAACCAAAAACTTACTTATATGGCCTTCCATATAAGTATTATACTAAGCATAAAATCAGAAAGTATGGTTTCCATGGTACTTCTCACAAATATGTGGCCTATAGAACAGCGGAGTTCTTAGGTCGTAATGTTGAGGATATGAAAATCGTTGTTTGCCATTTAGGCAACGGTGCAAGTGTGTGTGCAATCGACAAAGGAAAATCAATAGACACGAGTATGGGATTAACACCTCTTGAAGGCCTTGTAATGGGAACCCGTAGTGGTGACTTGGATCCAGCTATAGTTCAATTTATTGCGGAAAAAGAAGGCCTAACCTTAGATGAAGTCATCAATGTGCTGAATAAGGAATCCGGTATAAAAGGCTTGTCACAGTTCTCCAGTGACTTTAGAGACATTGAGGATGCAATCGCTAAGGGCAACCAACAAGCAATTTTGTCCATGGATGTTTATCATCTTAGAGTAGCTAAATATATAGGTGCTTATGCAGCGGCTATGAATGGCATTGATGCGGTTGTGTTTACTGCAGGACTTGGAGAAAACAACCACGAAGTGCGTAAAGAAATATGTAATTACCTAGGTTACTTAGGTGTTAAGGTTGACGATGAACTCAATCATGTTCGTTCTATGGAACGTGACTTTTCAGCTGAAGGGGCAACAGTAAGATCGCTCGTTATACCTACGAATGAAGAACTGGCCATAGCGAGAGAAACAAAGCAACTCATCAAAAAAAACTAAATATCAATGTTATTTTGTCAATTTGAGTATTTCTAAATAAAATACCGTATAAAGGCAATGGCTTAGGTTATTGCCTTTATGTATTATAACTCAAGGTGACACTTTATTCCTGTTATGATATTTTGCCCTTGACAAAATATTTGGCCATATGTATAATTACATGTGGTTATTATTCGAGGTATAAAGCGATTATGCTTTACAGCTAAAGGAGTGGTATCATGCAGATAAATTTAACGGAACTGTTTTCACAAACGGTTAAAGATGTTACTATCCGGCGAACCTTGGAAATGGATCGACTTGAATTTGGTGGAGAGATTTTTGAAATTAGTGAGCCCATTAAAATCGAGTTCGAAGTTACCCAATTAGGTGAAGGCGAATATTTGACCCAAGGCAAGGTTGAAGCAACGTTAGTCATGTACTGTAATCGTTGTATGAATGAAGTCATATCTAGGATTGAAGGTAGGTTTACTAAAGAGTTGAATGAGAATATTGATGATCCTGAAAGCGATGAAATGAAGGATTATTATAAAAACTCAATTCTGAATGTAAAAAAGTTGGCTTTAGACGAAATCTATATGAACGTGCCTATGAAAGTTCTTTGCAATGAAACGTGTCAAGGCATTTGTAAAGTATGTGGTGCTGATCTTAATCAAGAAGCATGTAATTGCGAAGATGATAATGTGGATCCCAGACTTGCGGGACTAAAAGATTTATTTAATGAAAGTTTTAAGGAGGTGTAGATCATGGCAGTACCAAAGCGCAAAGTATCCAAAGCAAGAAGAAATAGCAGAAGAGCTAATTGGAAATTAACGGCTCCAAATCTGTCCACTTGTACAAAATGTGGCGAACTTGTAATGTCACACAGAGCTTGTAAAAAATGTGGCACATATAAGAACAAAGTCGTATTAGAGGTAAAATAATCTACACTTTTCCAATGAATATAAACAGCGTAACCATAATGGTTACGCTATTTTAAATATTAAGAAAATTCATAAAAAAGAGGAGGCGGAATATGGAACTAACGAAGATTGTTATTGACGCCATGGGTGGTGATGATGCGCCTAATGCCATGGTTGAAGGTGCTATTTGGGCACTAAATACATGTGAGGACATTCATCTGATATTAACGGGTGACGAAACAAAGATTGGTGCAATATTAAAAAATAAGTCTTATGACAAAAACAGAATGGAAATCATTCATACAACAGAAGTCATCACCAATGATGAATCTCCTGTCCTTGCCATCCGAAGAAAAAAAGATGCATCCCTCGTTAAAGCTTTGTATCTTGTTAAAGACAAAAAGGCAGATGCACTGGTGTCAGCCGGTAGCACAGGTGCTGTGTTGGCCGGTGGAACTTTGGTCATTGGACGGATGAAAGGCATCGAACGTCCTGCGCTTGGCTCGTTGATTCCTAATGAAAAGGGTATGACCTTACTCATTGACTGTGGAGCTAATGTGGATAGTAAGCCTCATTTTTTACATCAGTTTGCAAAAATGGGGTCCATTTACTATGAGAACATCCTAGATATTAAGCACCCTAAAGTCGCTTTAGTTAACAACGGTTCAGAAGACAAAAAAGGTAATGCTTTAGTAAAAGAAACATTCCCCTTGTTAAAAAATGATTCTTCTTTGAATTTCATTGGCAATTTAGAGGCCAGAGATATTCCTACCGGTGAGGCCCATGTCATAGTATGTGATGGTTTTGTAGGCAATGTCATTTTAAAGTTAACAGAAGGCTTGGCTACATCTCTACTTGGGATGGTAAAAGAATCAATCATGTCCACAACCATGAGTAAAATAGGTGGTCTTCTGATAAAGAAATCCATGAAGTCTATGAAGAAAAGGTTAGACTACACTGAGTATGGAGGGGCACCCTTACTAGGTTTAGAAGCATTAGTGGTAAAAGCCCATGGAAGTTCTAACGCTAAAGCATTTAAAAATGCTATTATACAATGTAAAACTTTTATAGATCATAAAGTGAATGATAAAATTAAACAACAATTATTATAATTCTATGGTTGATTATGTTTAAAAACTATAGTAAGATAGTTTTATTATATAGTTGGTTAAGGCGTCAAAACTATATAGTTGAACTTTTGCATACCATATATAGTTACGAATGCATTAACGTAATCTGTATATGGTATGTGAATTTAGTGAAACTTAGTTTTGACCCTTTAACCATAGTTAAAATGAAGATTGTTTGATTGGACTTAGTTTTGACATCTTATCATTTCAGGTGGGTTCTAAAAGATGAACTTAATGAGAAAGGAGCTAATTATGGATGAAAGTAAATTATTAGAAATCATAGCAGAATTTACGACATATGGGCAGGAAGAATTAAAAGAAAATATGAATTTTTCAGATGACCTTGGTATTGATTCTCTAGATTTGGCACAAATCATTATGGCTGTAGAAGATGCCTATGATGTTGAATTAGATGAGGAAGCCTTAGACAGTATTCAAACTGTTGGAGATGCGATTAATATGGTTAAGAATAACGGGTAAGATTTAATCAAGGAAGTTTGATGATATAAGAAAAGAAGTTTCAGTTAATGAAGCTTCTTTTTTGTTATAGGATTTAGATTAGATCTTTAAAGGGGTCCCATGAAAACCCTTACACAGTATATATGATTACTGCCGAACGTAGGCGGGTGCGTATTCGGTTTTGAATCAGTTATTTAATAGAAAAAGAAACAAGTTTATGTTATAATATTTAACTGTAATTACAATTTAAGAAAGTGAGAAAAGATATGTCCCAAGTAAAAGATGTTGAAGAATTTCAAGATATTATTGGGTATCAGTTTGTGGATTTAAGACTTCTTGAAAGAGCCTTAACCCATAGTTCCTACGCGAATGAACATCGACTTAGCAAATTTGAAAACAATGAACGACTGGAGTTTTTGGGTGATGCAGTTCTAGAAATCATTACATCAGAATTCCTATTTCGTAAGTACGATGAAATGTTAGAAGGGGAGTTGACTAAATTTCGAGCCAGTATTGTTTGTGAACCAACGCTAGCTAATTTTTCTAGAGAAATCAGTCTTGGTGATTATTTGCTATTAGGAAAGGGCGAAGATAATTCAGGAGGTAGATTAAGGTCATCTGTTTTGTCAGATGCGGTAGAAGCATTAATTGGTGCTATTTATTTGGATGGTGGTCTTGAAGAAGCGCGTATTTTTGTTGAATCTACATTGTTAAAAGATGTAGAAAGAAGAAAGCTATTTGTTGACAGCAAAACCCATCTTCAGGAAATTATTCAAAAAAACAGTGATCAGTCTGTTGAATATGTTATTGTGAGTGAAAAAGGTCCAGATCATTCTAAGCTTTTTGAAGTCATCGTCGTTCACGAAGATAAAACCATTGGTCATGGATTTGGAAGAAGTAAAAAATCTGCAGAGCAAGAAGCAGCGTTTGATGCAATTAAAAAAATCGTTTAACAATAATTTCTGAACAATTTATAAACGTATTATAAGTTGTCCAATTTTTATTGATGGATTATAAGAATCGACTAAATAAAAGAAATATTGGTTAAAGGGTCAAATCCATTTGGTTTTGACACTTTAACCCAAATACAGTGTTAAAATATCGTGATTGTAATGGCTAAGCCTGTGCAATCACATTTTGGAGAGATCAGCATGCATTTAAAAAGCATAGAGTTGTACGGGTTTAAGTCTTTTGCCAATAAAATGGTATTTAAGTTTGAAAAAGGCATCACAGCTATTGTTGGTCCAAATGGCAGTGGGAAAAGCAATGTGGCAGATGCAGTCAGATGGGTGCTAGGTGAACAAAGTGCCAAACAGTTACGCGGTAACAAAATGCAGGATGTCATTTTTGCCGGTACCGAAGCCAGAAAGCCTCTTGGTTTTTGCCAAGTTGATTTAACCATTGATAATCAAGATATGAAAATCCCCATTGCCTATTCGGAAGTAACCGTGTCAAGAAAGGTCTATCGTTCAGGTGAAAGTGAATATTCAATAAATGGAACTACCTGTAGGATGCGGGATGTACTAGAGCTTTTTATGGATACAGGTATTGGACAAGAAGGTTATTCTATTATCGGACAAGGCCAGATTGAAAAAATACTATCGAATAAACCGGAAGAACGAAGGGCTTTATTTGATGAAGCGGTTGGCATCGTGAAGTTTAAGAAGCGCAAAGAAAATGCAGAAAAAAAATTAGATGAAGAAAAGCAAAATCTCTATAGAGTCAACGATATTATTACAGAATTAGCCTATCAGAAAGATACCTTAACAGAACAAGCTACCAAAGCAAAAGCCTATCTCAAGTATAAAGAAGAATTAAAAGTCTATGAGATTGGTGGTTTTGTTATGGAAATGAATAAAATCAACGCTCAACTAGGTGAAAATGAAGCAAAGATAAAAATCATTGAAGATCAAATCATACAAGTACGTTCAAATTATCAGCTCAACAAATCAAAACACAATGAATTTCTAAAAAAAATCGAAAATTTTGAAAGTGAGATTGATGTCATAAGGAATCAGTCAACCCAATTGACGGTACAAAAAGAAAAAAAAGAAAGTGAAATTAAATTAACACAGGAACAAATCACTCATCTAAATAGTAATATAAAAAGATTTGAAGTGGATATAAGCACTCTAAAGCAAAAAAAAGAAAAAAATGAAAAAGCGTTTGAAACATATCAAGAAGATATGGCCTCTCTTTTTGAAAGCAGTGAAAAAAGCGAAAGTAATTTAAAAGAGCAAGAAATTAAGCTTAAGAAAATTAATGATATTATACAAAAGGATGAAGACGCTGTTGGAATCATTCAAACCAATATGATAGAGCGACTTAATGAAATATCCAACATCAAAACAAAAATGCAACGGTATCACACAATGACTGAAAATTCATTGTCTAGAAAAGAAAGCCTTGAAGCTAGGCAAAGTATACTGGCCAAATCATTAGAAGTATTAAGAACGACTTTGAAAGACGAAACAGATTTAAGAGAAGGTTATCAAGCTGAAATATGCAAACTAGAGGAAGAAAAAACGGATATAAATGCCTCTTTAATTGCTTTGCACGAGGCAATCAGTGGCATAGAAATCAAACGTAATGCTATGGTTTCAGAGCTCCAGAATCTAAAGTCTAAGCATAAAGCATTAAATGAAATTACAGATCAATATGAAGGTTACAATCATAGCATTAAAAAAGTCATGTCACAAAGACATCTACCTGCTTATAAGAATAAGATATGTGGTGTCGTTGCTGACATCTTAAAAGTAGAGAAAAAATATGAAAAAGCCATTGAAATTGCCCTCGGTGGCAATTATCAAAATGTTATAACAGAAGATGAGGCAACAGCAAAAGGGCTTATAGAATATTTGAAAACTCAAAAAGCAGGTCGTGGGACGTTCTTACCAATTACTAATATCAAACCCAAGGTACAAAAAAATCCAACAATTCGAATGGAAAAAGGATTTATCGGTTATGGTGATGAATTAGTAGAAGCATCGGATAAATATTCGGATATTTTATCTTTTTTACTAGGGAGAACCATCATTGTAGGAGATATCAATGACGCAATATCAATGGGCAAAAAACATAACAACACCCTAAGAATTGTTACCTTAACAGGAGATGTGGTCAATCCTGGTGGTTCTTTAACCGGGGGTGCATATAAGAATGATAATACTCAGTTCTTGTCTAGAAAAAGAGACCTTGAGACCTTGAAAGAACGCATCCAAAAAATGGACCAGCAACTTAATGAAACAGATTTGACCTATCAAAATTTACTAAAAGAAAAAAGTGGATTAGATAAACAACTAGAGGAAATCCTCTCTAACATCCAAAAAGCTTCTATTGAATTAAATGGGAAAAATATTCAAATGCATCAATTAAATCGTGAAGTGGCTAAAAGTAATGAAGAACTAAAAGAACTTAGAATTGAAGAAGATCAGATTGTGGTTCAAGAACAAGAGTTGAACCTTCAGTTAAAAGAGCTCGAAAAAATCCTTATGGAAAATGAGGTTAATAAGGATGAAGCAGAATTTACCGTCAAACAAATGATGGAAAAATCACTTAATCTAAAGAAGGAAAAAGAAAACTTATTCGAAAGCATCACCAACATTCGTCTTGAATATGCATCCCTAAATGAACAACGTCAAAATGCAAAAAGCAATCTAGAACGAATGAAGGAAGAAATAAATGAATTGACAGACGATATCCAAAGAATAGAGTCGGATGTTCATGCTGCATGTATCAGTCAAAAGGATAAGGTAGAACTTCTTAAGACCTATGCTTATGAGATAACTACATTCGACGGGCGTATTCATGACGTACAAAATCAGATTAAGCAAAAAAATGAAGAGAAACAACAACTGAATAAAGAACAAGAACAATTGTACCTAAAGCAAGAAGAATTGTCTGAAAACATAACATTACTTGAAAAAGAGGCAGTAAGAATTCAAAATACCATATCAAAACTTGAAACTCAAAAAGAAGGCCTCATGGAATACATGTGGGATGAGTACGAGTTGACTTATAATCATATAATTGAGCAAGAAAAAAATCAGCTTGTCAATATGTCAACCATCAAGAAATCCATTGAAGCCCTTAAAACACAGATTAAGGATCTAGGCGATGTGAATGTCAATGCCATTACGGAATATAAGGCGGTCGATGAACGGCATCAATTTTTATCCGAACAAAAAGAAGATTTAATTGAAGCAGAAAGAGAACTTAGAAAAGTCATTATAGAATTAGAAGAAAAAATGCAATTTCAGTTTAGAGAACAGTTTAATGCAATTAACATTAAGTTTCAACAGGTTTTTAAAGAACTTTTTGGTGGCGGTAAGGCTTTTTTAAGACTTTCTGATGAGGAACAGGTACTGGATGCAGGGATACATATTAATGTACAACCTCCAGGCAAAAAACTTCAAAGTATGATGCTTCTATCAGGTGGTGAACGTGCTTTTACTGCCATTGCACTGCTTTTTGCCATACAAAGTCTTAAGCCATCTCCCTTCTGTGTACTTGACGAGATTGAGGCTGCTCTTGATGATGCTAATGTTGAAAGGTTTGCTAAGTATTTAAAAAAACTAACTGTAAATACACAATTCATCATCATTACCCATAGGAGAGGCACTATGGAAGTAAGTGATGCATTATATGGCATTACAATGCAGGAAAAAGGTATATCAACACAGGTATCCGTTAAATTATTAGAAGATATATTGGAATAAAATATAGATTGGTATTCCGGAAAGAAAGGTTATTATGTCAGAAAATAAAAAAAGAGGGTTTTTTGGTAAATTGGTCGAGGGCCTAACAAAAACAAGAGATAATATACTAGGTGGTGTGGATCAAGTTTTAAGTGGATTTTCAAATATTGACGAAGATTTCTATGAAGAACTAGAAGAAGCACTTATTATGGCTGACTTTGGTATTCATACGGCGCTAAGAATCATATCCGACATTAAAATAAAAATAAAAGAACAGCATATCAAAGATCCAATGGAAGTCAAAAAACTACTAAAAGAAGAATTAATGGAAATCATGTGCTTATCCGATGACGCCTATAGTTTTGAAGAGAAAAAATCCGTCATTTTGATTATCGGTGTTAATGGTGTTGGAAAAACCACGACCATTGGTAAACTGGCCATGCGTTATAAAGCTCAAGGCAAGAAGGTGGTCCTTGCAGCAGCGGATACTTTTCGAGCGGCTGCAATAGAGCAATTGACCGAGTGGTCTAATCGAGCCAATGTAGATATTATTGCGGGCCAAGCCAATTCGGATCCAGGAGCGATAGTTTATGATGCTGTTTTTGCAGCAAAAGCCAGAAAAGCTGATCTGCTTATTTGTGATACAGCCGGACGTCTTCATAATAAGAAAAACCTCATGGATGAACTTGGGAAGATCAATAAGATCATTGATCGTGAGTTTCCTGAGGCGCATAAAGAAGTATTATTGGTTCTTGATAGTACAACAGGACAGAATGCCTTACAACAAGCCAAACAATTCAAAGAAGTTGCCAATATTACAGGCATTATTTTGACTAAGCTTGATGGAACAGCAAAAGGTGGTATTGCTATTGCCATACAGTCGGAATTGAATCTATCTGTTAAATTTATTGGCATTGGAGAAGGTATCGATGATTTACAAAATTTTGACCCTAAAGAATTTGTTGAAGCCCTATTTAAACAGTAAGGCGTAAGCCTTCAAAAGAGTAACTTTAAGGAGAATTATGAAATATACCATATTAATGCGCCCTAATTATAATATTGCCTACCATGATGCGTATGTCAAAATGTGTCAGGTTGAATTAAAATCTTTATTAACGGCCTATAATTTCTTAGAAAGTGAACCGACGGTCCAAAATGTTAATAAAGCCACTTATATGACCTTTGAGTCAGATAGGGTATTGAATGCAAATGTATTAAGATCTATCTGTAGATTATCTTTTTTCTATGCCTTATTTCAAATTATTGATAAGGATCTATTTAAGCCGATTCTTATTGAGTATGTACCGGATTTTGAAGAAGATCTTAGTATACGTCTTAAATATAACGGAAAAACCAATGAGGTCATTACACGCATGATGATGAATCTAGCTTTATATCATTCAGATTTCTATGATGAACCTCATCTTAAGCTTCTTGACCCTTTATGTGGTAAGGGAACAACGTTATTTGAGGCCATGATTAACGGCTATGATGCCTATGGTGTAGAAAAGGATAAAAAACACGTGGCAGATCTTGGTACTTACATAACACGTTATATTAAAGATGCACGATTTAAACATACCAATCAAAGAGGTAAATTAATTCATAACCGTAAGACCATTGGTGAAACCTTTGAATTACAATATGCTAAAGAAAAAGATCAATACAAATCAGGGAAATTTAGGGAATTAAGGGTATTAAGAGCCGATACAACGAATTTTGAAGGTGCTTTCCGTCATAATTCAATCCACTTGATCGTAACGGACCTCCCTTATGGCGTACAACATAGTGGCAAAGAAAAAGGAGAAAAAACAATTGGTTTAAGTGGTCTATTAGACCAAGGCTTAACCTCATGGGATCCTTATTTGAAAAAAGGAGGCGCAATGGCCATTTCTTGGAATACTTACACAGATTCAAGAGCGCGCCTGATTCAGATGTTCGAAGAACACGGTTATATTGTAATGAAAGATCTTGAAATGTCCAATTTAGTACATCGTGTATCTCAAGCTATTACTAGGGATATTATTATTGCCTATAAGGGTTAATTTTTTGATACCTTATTTTTACCGAAATAAATTCAATATAAAGGATGAATTTTATAGTCCTTTAGGTTATGATAGAATAAGAATCTAATCCTGTATTCATATGAAAAGTAGGTGTTGAATTGAAAATAAATCATATTGCTATATGGACCAATCAACTTGAAGCCATGAAAACTTTTTATTGTCAGTATTTTAAGGGTAAAGCCGGTCACAAATATCATAATAAGAAAAAAGAATTTGAGTCCTATTTTATTTCTTTTGATGAAGGTGCTAGAATAGAGCTGATGACCATGCCTGATATTGTTGAACTTGAAGCGCATCAACTTTTATCATGTCTTGGATTGGCACATTTTGCTTTATCTGTCGGAAGTGAAATGGAAGTGGTTAGAATAACAGAAAAATTAAGATGTGATGGCTATACAATTGCCAGTGAACCAAGAGTTACCGGAGATAATTACTACGAGAGCCTTGTTTTGGATCCGGATGGAAACTGTGTGGAAATCACCGTATAACAAACCAAAAAAAATGAACTTGACATAGAACGAATATTGTCCTATAATACCACTGTAAAGTAAAAGACCTTAACAGTGGTGATGATGATGGATCAAGTATTCGAAAAAACTTTATTATTTGACTTTTATGGAGAATTGCTAACAGAACGCCAAAAGCAATTGTATCAACTATATAACCTTGATGATTTATCCCTAGGTGAAATATCAGAACAACTAGATATAAGCAGACAAGGTGTGTTTGACGCACTGAAACGATGCGATCAACAGCTGCATCACTTTGAAAGCAAATTACAGCTTGTACATCGATTCATTAGAAATAAAAAACGGGCCATGAAGATTCATGAGCTTATTTCAAAGCTCAAAGCAAGTCAGGATGATGAAGGTTTGACTGAGATTGAGGCCATCACGGAAGCAATGATAAAGGATATGTAAAAAATGGAGGCCTTACATGGCATTTGAAAGTTTATCTGACAAATTTCAGAATATATTTAACAACTTAAAGAAAAAAGGCAAGTTAAGTGAGGCGGATGTCAAAGCCGCTATGCGTGAAGTGAAAATGGCGCTTCTTGAAGCAGATGTCAACTTTAAAGTTGTTAAAGATTTTGTTAATACAGTAAAAGAACGGGCTATCGGGGATGAAGTTATGGAAAGCTTAACGCCCGGACAGCATGTAATAAAAATAGTGAATGAAGAAATGGTTACACTCATGGGTTCTGGTGAATCTGAACTCACATTCACTACAGGTGGTGGACCAACAATCTATATGATGGTCGGGTTGCAAGGTGCAGGTAAGACAACGACATCAGCTAAATTGGCCGGTTTATTAAAGAAAAAAGGCAAAAAACCACTTTTGGTTGCTTGTGATATTTATCGTCCTGCAGCGATCAAACAACTTCAGGTTGTAGGTGAACAGTTAGGTATACCCGTTTTTTCTATGGGCACTCAAAACAAACCCATTGACATTGCAAAAGCAGCCCTTGAGCATGGAAATAAAAATAATCATGATTTAATCCTATTAGATACAGCCGGAAGACTCCATATTGATGAAGGCATGATGGATGAGCTTATTGAACTCAAAGACGTTATGAAACCAAAAGAAACATTGTTGGTTATAGATGCTATGACGGGACAAGATGCCGTTCATGTGGCCGAGCTGTTTAATGAAAAAATCGGTGTTGACGGCGTTATTCTTACAAAATTAGATGGTGATACTAGAGGTGGTGCGGCTTTATCCGTTAAAGCAGTTACTCAAAAACCCATCAAATTTGCCGGAATGGGAGAAAAGTTGTCCGACCTTGAAGTCTTCTATCCAGAGCGTATGGCCTCAAGAATATTGGGTATGGGTGATGTATTAACTTTAATTGAAAAAGCCCAAAGCAATATAGATGAGAAAAAAGCATCTGAAATGGAACGTAAGTTCCGAAAAGCAGAATTTAATTTCGAGGATTTTTTAGAACAGATGCAACAGTTAAAAAGTATGGGTTCTTTATCGGATTTGATGGCTATGATTCCGGGTATGAGCGCCCAAATGAAAAACGTACAGATAGATGACAATGAAATGGCTAAAATGGAAGCCATGATTTTATCAATGACTTTAGAAGAACGTAATGATCCAAGTGTTATTAATATTTCCAGGAAAAATAGAATTGCAGCAGGTTCAGGGAACAAAATCCAGGATGTGAACCGTTTTATCAAGCAGTTTGAACAATCCAAAAAAATGATGAAACAAATGAGTGGCATGATGGGTAAAAAAGGGCGACGTGGCGGTAAAAGTATGTTCGGTAACCTGCCCTTTTAGTTCATGAATACCTACATATCGGGTACATACCCAAGGTGTGGTTTCTATATACAATTGATAGAAATAGGCTAAGGATTAGTTGGCCATTGAAAATCAAACATTAAATATAAGGAGGTGAAACACATGGTGAAAATGAGACTTAAGAGATTAGGACAAAAGAAAGCTCCTTTTTATAGAATCGTAGTTGCAGACTCAAGATCTCCAAGAGATGGTAAGTTTATTGAGCAATTAGGCTACTATGATCCAACAAAAGATCCAATCGATCTTAAAATCGATGCGGAAATAGCTAAAAAATGGCTTAGCACAGGCGCTCAACCTACGACAACTGTAAGCAAACTTTTGAAAATCGCTGGTATCGTTGAATAAGGTGTCTAAAGATCCTATTTGGGACGAATAAGCACTGTCATTTACGTAGGAGGTCGGCATATGAAAGAATTAGTAGAAGCAATTGCGAAAGCACTGGTGGATCATCCTGAAGCTGTTGTTGTCAACGAAGTTGAAGGTGAACGTTCTACGATTTTGGAATTGAAAGTGGCACCGGATGATATGGGTAAAGTAATCGGCAAACAAGGTCGTATCGCTAAAGCCATTCGTACGGTTGTCAAAGCAGCTGCAACCAAAGATGATAAACGTGTGGTTGTAGAAATACTTTAACCATTTGATACATTTCACAAAAATGATTAAGTTAAGCTAATCAATGGGCTGTCTTATAAGTGATACGTTCTGTGAGCGATATTTCTTACGAGACAGCCTTATTTACTAAAGGTTAAAAAAGGTGGTAACATGGAATATATGTATATTGGTCGTGTGGCAAACACCCATGGTGTAAGAGGTGTCATTAAAGTTCTTCCAACCACAGATGACCCAAAACGATTTGAATTGTTAAAAAAAGTTAAGATCGAAGATGCACGAGGTAAAGAGGCTGATTATACAGTGGTGAAGGTTAAGTATTTGCATCAGTTCGTCTTACTGGAATTAAAAGAAGTGATGGATATGAATATGGCCGAAAGTCTAAAACAAGGCATTATTAAGATACCCAAAGAAGAAGCTTTGCCACTGGAGACTGATGAATATTATGTTCAAGATTTAATAGGCTTAAAGGTTTATGACCACTTAGATATCTATATGGGTATTATTAAAGACGTACTTTTTACAGGCAGTAATGAAGTATATGTGGTTACGCTTGAAACCGGCAAAGAACTCTTACTACCTGCCATTAAAGATTGTATTCTGGATGTGGACATAGCAAGTAACAAAATGAAGGTTTATGTCATGGAAGGATTGATGTGATGAAGTTCAATGTCTTGACACTTTTCCCAGATATGGTTATGGATAGTTTAAATCATAGCATTATTGGAAAGGCTATAGAAAAAGGTATTCTTCAAATCAATTCCATTAACTTTAGAGACTTTAGTGACTCAAAACACAATTCAGTGGATGATTATCCATATGGTGGTGGTGCAGGCATGGTCATACAAGCACAGCCGGTCCTAGATGCATATGAAGATCTTGTCAAAAAGGAAGGCCCCTCGAGATTGATTTATATGACACCCCAGGGAAAAACCTTTAACCAAGCAATGGCCGAAGAGTTTGCCCAGGCGGATCAGTTGACTTTTCTGTGTGGTCATTATGAAGGCGTTGATGAAAGAATCATTGACAGTATTGTGACCGATGAAGTCTCAATAGGAGATTTTGTTCTAACAGGTGGTGAGATGGCCGTAGTTCTTATTATTGACGCTGTTGCAAGATTAATCCCTGGTGTCCTAAAGAACAATTGCTCCAGTGAACATGAAAGCTTTCAAGATCACCTCCTCGAATACCCTCAATACTCAAGGCCAGAAGTCTTTAGGGGTATGCGTGTACCAAAAGTCTTATTATCTGGGCATCATAAAAATATAGAAATCTGGCGTAGGGAGCAATCCCTTTTAAGAACTTGTAAAAAAAGACCGGATTTATTATCATATGCTAATTTGACGGAAAGTGATAAACAATTTTTGAAAAAATATTGCAATTATGATGTAAATATGCTATAGTAATTTACTGTGACTACGGATGTTCCGCTTTTATGAAACGGATATTATGAACATCTATGATGGAAGGAGGATACTCAAATGAATAACATTATTAGAGGCATTGAGCAAGCTCAATTAAAAGAAAATGTAGAGTTATTTAACGTTGGAGATACAGTACGTGTATATGCAAAAGTTAAAGAAGGCAACCGTGAAAGAGTTCAGATGTTCGAAGGAACAGTTCTTAGCAGACAAAACGGTGGTTCCAAAGAAAACTTTACAGTAAGAAGGATTTCTTACGGTGTTGGTGTTGAAAGGTCATGGCCTGTACATTCACCAAACATTGAAAAAATCGAAGTAATCAGACGCGGTAAAGTAAGAAGAGCAAAATTAAATTACTTAAGAAACCGTATCGGTAAGAGCGCTAAGGTTAAGGAATTAATTCGATAAGAGTATCTTATATGAGAGTAAAAAGGGTAAGGCCAACATCTGGTACTGCCCTTTTATTTTTTTATAACTAATGTATTGTATGAAAAGTTCAACTGTGTAGTTTTGAAACCTTAACCTTGGTTAAAAGTTTATTACATTTTTTAAAATAACTTGAGTTGTCATGTGAAAAAGGTGTACAATGACATAACAAGGGGCAGATAATCTTTAGTTCGACGTTAAACGTATGAAAGAAGGTAAAAACTTGGAAGAGAACAAATTAAGAAAAGAACTTATAGGTTGGGCTAGAGACCTTACCATAGCACTATTAGTTGTATTTATAATCTTTAATTTTTTGGGACAAAAAACGAATGTCGTTGGAAAATCGATGGAGCCAACACTCCATGATGGTGATCAATTGGTGGTTGATAAATTAAGTTATCGTTTTAGTGAAATCGAACGTTATGATATTATTATTTTCCCCTATGAGCCTAAGCTATATTATATTAAACGAGTCATTGCCCTTCCTGGGGAGTCTGTAGACATACAAAATGGTACACTTTTAGTGAATGGTGAAGCAATAGATTCTAAATATAATTTTGATATAATAACAGAATATGGAAATAATTTACCGATTGTCGTGCCACCCAATGAATATTTCGTACTGGGTGATAACCGTAATAATAGCTCAGACAGTCGCTATATAGATGTTGGAACCATACATAAAAAGGACATCATTGGAAAAGCGGTGGTACGGATTTGGCCGCTAAAACTAGTTGGATTCATTGATGGTTAGATGCCATTTCGAGATGTGTTCTAGGCTTTCAGCTAGCAAGTCGGCCGCAACTCATATAGAAATCCTACACGTAGGGAAATAGAGTTATTAAATTAATTGATACTAGGAAAGCATAGTGGGTAATCACTCATTATGCTTTATATATGCAGAGAAATATGAGGTTTTATATGAACATACAATGGTATCCAGGTCATATGACCAAAGCAAAAAGAATGATGGAAGAGAACATAAAACTTGTTGATGTAGTTATTGAACTGGTAGATGCAAGAGTACCCATTAGCAGTCAAAACCCAGAGGTACTTAAACTTGCCAAGAATAAGCCTAGGATTATCGTTTTAAACAAGGTAGATTTGGCCGATGGAAAAGAAACAAAAAAATGGGCAGAGTTTTTTTTAGACCAAGGCTACGTTGTAGTTGAGGTGAACTCACAAAACGGAAAAGGTATAAAAAGTGTATCTGCGGCTATTAATCTAGCATGTAAAGAAAAGATTGAACGTAATAAAAAACGTGGCTTACTCAACAGACCTATGCGCGCTATGGTGGTAGGGATTCCTAATGTTGGGAAAAGTACATTTATCAATAAACTGGTTGGTAAAGCCAGCGCCAAAACAGGTAACAAGCCTGGTGTAACAAAAGGCAAGCAATGGCTAAAGTTGAAAAATGAGTTTGAACTTCTAGATACTCCTGGTGTGTTATGGCCTAAATTTGAAGATCAAAATGTAGGAATCAAACTGGCTATGATTGGCTCCATACGGGAAGAAATACTGGACACTGAAGGTCTGGCAATGTTAGCGTTAGAGTTCATGCGAGATCGATATCCGAAGCTATTGTTGGATAAATACCCAATGACGGATGTGGCGGGTAAAAAAGGTCATGAGTTACTTGAAGCGGTAACCATAACTAGACATCTTTTAAAACCGGGTGGTGAACCGGACGTTTCACGAATGGCTAAAATGTTTTTAGATGAATTTAGAAATGGGAAAATAGGCAAAATGACCTTAGAGTCTGTATTAGAGTATACATAAGAAATAGGTGCTGATTTTAGTACCTATTTCTTATTAGGGTAAAAGAGTAAAACTTATTTTTACTAAACGCATATACAAAAGTTAAATTAGACGCCTTAACCATATTATGCAAATAATAGAAAATATCTTTATCAGAACCTTGTCATAGGTTATAATGGAAACAGATATAAGCAACCACTAACAAATCAGGGGGGTACTATGGATACTTTGCCCATCAATAACATTAAAAAAATCTACAAAGAAACCGACGTCTATGGACTGGATGCTTTTATTAAACAATTTAAAGAGGATGATAGAGCAGGTGTGAAATATTTGGTTGACTGTTCAAGAAAAAAAATACATGCTTATAATAGGGAATTAGACAGAATTGAACGTATGCGCACTTATGAATATAAATATGACCATTTAGAATATATTTGTGGTATTGATGAAGTGGGACGAGGACCTTTAGCCGGTCC
The DNA here is from genome assembly GCF_059865615.1 of Petrocella sp. Taxonomy (NCBI): domain Bacteria; kingdom Bacillati; phylum Bacillota; class Clostridia; order Lachnospirales; family Vallitaleaceae; genus Petrocella; species Petrocella sp. The sequence goes on from NZ_JCBCDA010000110.1 coordinate 69,279, forward strand.
GGTAGTCACAGCAGCTGTCATTCTGAAGAAAGACACGAAGCTACTTTACATTAATGATTCCAAAAAACTATCAGAGAAAATGCGAGAAATGCTCTACGATCAGATTATGGATGAAGCCATCGCGGTAAGCATTGGTTTAGAAAGTGTCGAGACAATCGATTCGATTAATATATTACAGGCCACTTATAAAGCTATGAAAAAAGCGGTCACCAATCTTAACACTAAGCCGGATATACTCCTAGTGGATGCGGTTACCATACCGGGTATTAAACTAAAGCAACTACCCATCATTAAAGGTGATGAAAAGAGCATCTCAATAGCCGCAGCCAGTATAATAGCAAAAGTAACGAGAGATAGAATGATGAAGGATTATCATGAAATCTTTCCGGCCTATGATTTTGATAAAAATAAGGGTTATGGTTCGACAACACATATTGAGGCCATTAAAAAAGTAGGACCTTGTTCTATTCACCGTAGATCTTTTATAAAAAACCTTGTTACACAAACCCATATAAGTACTTCAAGGAGTGATGAATTTGAAAATAGATCCGAGCATGATTCATAAAAAATATGGTCAGGTTCAAAACACAGGAGAAACCAATGGCTTAAAAGGTGAGAAGCTAACCTATATAGAAGGTCAGGTTGTCAAAGGTGAGGTTCTTGATGCGACCTTAACCGGTGTAAAAATCAAGCTCACAAATGGTCAAATACTTGATGCAAAGTTAGCACAACCAGCCATGTTTTCTATTGGTGATGAAGTTGCTTTAGCTGTAAAAGAAGCGTCTGCAAAACAAATACTGCTTACGACTTTACAGCAAGCGCCTCAATTGGTAGATGATAAACTAATAAATATTTTAGAAAATGCCAAACTACCTATGACAGAAGAAAATCATCATTTGGTTCGTCAATTAATTGAAAATAATATGGCCATCAGTGACAAAAGCTTAAAAAGTTTTATACAATTAACCAAGCAGTTTTCCGAAGCAACGGTTAAACAGCTTATTTTCATGGTAAAGCATGACATACCGATAACGTCGGAAAACATACTGCAACTCACCATGTTAGAAAATAATGAGCATGCTTTGATGAAAAGCATAACGGCCTTAGCCGATGATATAACAACCGCCATGGGCTCTAAGGCGGAGTTTTCCCCATTACTGGTCAAAAACACCCCAACATTAGAACAAAGCACAACGCCATTAACCTTGCTTACAAACAACAAAAATAGCAGTGATTTTTTTAATAACCTAAACCAAGTTATAAAGGCCACATCGAACTCAAACATAGATGCATGGCCTAAGCCAACGTCAAAAACACCCATTGGAGATATGCTTCTTATAAAAGATGTGGAAAAGCTAACAAGTCACTTAAGACAACAAGTGATTGTGCATGCTAATGATTCAGGAGAAAAGTTACCTCCAAGCGACACTCAAAAGCAGTTGATTGAAAAACTAGAATCCGGAAAACAATTGGATTTATTAGACTTCGTTAATATAGGAAAAGAGAAGCTGTTACCAATAGAACAATTAAGGGATATTCTTATACAACTTAAGTCGGACAGCACTTATGCTACTCTAGTCAAAGGTATGCTTATGTCAAAAGATGAACTCGGGGACATGGTACAAGTCAAAGATTATTATAAGACCTTAAATCAAAAAATGACTGAATTAATTAAAACAGATGAACATGCTTTGAAAGATGAAGGTAACAATGTCTTAAAAGAAGCTCAAAATATCAAGTTTTCACTATCCTTTCTTAATTCACTTGGTAAGGACTTTAGCTTGATCCATCTACCTATGCTATTACAAGACCAACTCTTGCATTCGGAACTCTATGTTATTGGTGATCGAAAGAAAAATAGAGATAAAGAAAAACCCGTAACCGCACTTGTACGTCTTGATCTCCTAAATCTTGGTCATACAGATATTCATATAAAAAAAACAGGAAAAAATTTGGATATTCAGTTTTTTATGACTGATGAAAAACAAATTCCCATCGTAAATGAAAATCTATATGAACTTCATAACCTATTAAATCGAAAGAACTTTAATGTGCTATCCATAAAGGTATTAGCTTTGCAAAAATCTTTTGATATTGTAACCGATTTTCTTGATAGGCAGGATATAAAAGCCAACATCAGCAGGTATACTTTTGATATGAGAGCGTGATGATAATGAAAGAGAAAAAAAAAGCAGTTGCTATTAAGTATAGTGAAGGTCAAGTAGCACCAAATCTAGTGGCAAAAGGAAAAGGCGTCATTGCTGATAAAATCATAGAAAAAGCTCAAGAGGAAGCGTTACCTATATATCAGGATGCCAAACTAGCCGATGAACTAACGAAACTGGAGATTGGCGATTACATTCCTGAAGAGCTGTATAAAGTGGTGGCTGAAATTCTGGTTTTTGTGACGGATTTGGACAAACTACGTGATAAAATATAAAAATAGAGTAGACATTTTTTACAATTGACGAGGGGGTCTTATGAACAAAAGAGATACGGGCCATCACTATGAAGAAATGGCCGTCAGCTATTTGATTAAAAAGGGCTATAGGATTATTAAAAGAAACTATTATACAAGATATGGTGAAATTGACATCATAGCCTATAAATCATCTACTTACATTTTTATTGAAGTTAAATATAGAACCTCAGATAAAAAAGGTAAACCTTTTGAAGCTGTCGGTTATGCAAAAAGACAAAGATTAATGAAATCAAGTTTAAGCTATTGTAAGGTTATGAATTTGTTTGGTCAGTCTATGCGCTTTGATATTATCGATATCCTTAATGAAACCCTTACACATTATAAAAACGCTTTTGAAATGGATAAAAGATATGTGAATTATTGAAAGGAATCAAGATGATACGTTCTAAAAGTTTATATATTGACAGGCACAAAGAAGTTGTGATTATAAAGCTACCCCCTTTAGAAGCTACCGGTTTGGTGAACCATGGGTTCTCAACAAAACTTGGAGGTATAAGCAAGGGTGTTTATGAATCCATGAATCTTGGGAAAAATAGGGGTGACTCACCTTATAACGTTGAAGAAAACTTCAATCGATTTTGTGATACCCTTGGTGTTGATGCAGATACTTTGGTTTTTAGTGACCAAGTCCATGAAGCAGAAGTACGTGTGGTTGGGAAAGAAGATCGAGGAAAAGGGTTTTATAGAACATCGGATATTATTGGTGTGGATGGTTTAATAACCAATCAAGTAGGTGTCACACTCACTACCTTCTATGCGGATTGTGTCCCTTTGTTTTTTTTGGATCCAATAAAAAAGGTTATTGGCTTATCCCATGCAGGATGGAGAGGAACCGTCAAAGGTATTGGACCAAAAACAGTAGAACGCATGGAACAGACCTATGGCAGCAAACCCAAAGATATTTTAGTTGGGATTGGACCTTCCATAGGGTCTTGTTGTTATGAAGTTGGTACGGATGTTATAAAAGAGTTTGAAAAATATCTAAATCATGATATAATTGTACGGATTATCTCAAGAATAAATGATGAACACTTTAAATTAGATCTTTGGGAAGCCAACCGATTGTTATTGCTAGGTGTAGGTATTGATGATAAAAATATGGTTGTAACGGATTTGTGTACTAAGTGCCATAGTGATATTTTTTATTCTCATCGATTTATGGGAAACCAAAGAGGCAGTCTTGCGGCTATGATTGCTTTGAAATTGAAGACCGAGTAAAGATTGAGTTGTCATGATGAAGAAGGTGAAGCATTGGAATTAAAGCATTACAACAAAGATGAAGCATATTATCATAAGATTCTTGGCGTAAAACAAGACAGTATTGCAGGCGAACTAGGCATAAAGTCGGGAGACAAGCTGATAAGTATTAATGGTAAAAAAATCCAAGACGCCTTGGATTATCATTTATTTGTTCAAGATGAGTTTATTGATTTGATGATTTATAACTTAGAACACAATGAACCTTGGCTGTATGAGATTGAAAAAGATGAAGATGAAGATCTTGGACTGATCTTTGATAACAATTTAATGGATGAATACCGTTCATGTAGAAATAAATGTGTCTTTTGCTTTATTGACCAATTGCCAAAAGGCATGCGTGAAACTTTATACTTTAAGGATGATGATGCCAGACTATCATTTTTACAAGGCAACTATATTACCCTAACAAATATGACCAGTAGAGAAGTGGACAGAATTATAGAGTATCATCTGTCTCCAATTAATATATCCATTCACACCATGAACTTAGAGCTGCGACAAAAGATGTTGAAAAACAAAAATTCAGGTAAAATAGTCACCTACATGAATCGTCTTTATGAAGCCGGCATAACCATGAATGGTCAAATTGTACTTTGTAAAGGACTAAATGACCAAGACGAATTAGTCTATTCAATTCAAGCTCTTGGCAAATATATACCTCATCTTCAATCCGTATCTATTGTACCTGTTGGTTTATCCAAACATAGAGACGGCCTTTACCCTTTGGCGCCTTTCTCAAAAGAGGATTGTATAGAAATCATCAAGCTTGTAGAAGGTCTTCAACAACAATATATGGCACAATATAATCATCATTTCATTCATCTAGGTGATGAGTTCTATATCATGGCGGGAGTAGAAGTGCCTACTGAGTCTACTTATGATGGGTATTTACAACTGGAAAATGGTGTAGGTATGACCCGTATGTTTGTAGATGACCTAACAAGAGAAATAGAAGGAATGAATCATATAAGCATTAAAGAAACTAAAATAACCTTAGTGACAGGAAAGCTATTTGAACCAATATTAAAAAAACTTATGTCCATGTTAGAGTCTAAGGTTCAGAATCTGAAACTTCAAGTTATTGGTATTGAAAATATTTTTTTTGGTCCTCAGATTACGGTATCAGGGTTATTAACAGGCAAAGATATCCTTCATCAGCTAAAGGCCTTTGATCTTGGTCAACATCTTTATTTGCCGGACAATATTCTAAGGGATGGTGAAGGGGTATTGCTAGATGATACGACGGTTTCAGATATGGAAAAAGCTATTGGCATACCGATGGCATTTATTGATTGTTTTGGTAGTGATTTGATTCAATCGATACTGAACCATATTGAACCAAATAGAATATAATGGTTAAAAGGTCAAAACTAAGTTTCACTAAATTCACATACAATATATAGATTACGTTGATATGTTCCCAGCGATAATTCAAATGTGAAAAATCAGGCTAACGGAGTCATTATGTAGAGTGCTTTACATATAAGGAGAATGCAATGAGTAGAAAACCCATAGTCGCAGTCGTTGGGCGACCCAATGTCGGCAAATCGACCATCTTTAATATGATGGCAGGCGAAAAAATCGCCATTGTACAAAATACGCCAGGTGTCACAAGAGACCGAATATATGCAGATGTAGAATGGTTGAATCATAATTTCACAATTATTGACACAGGCGGTATAGAACCTGATTCAAAGGATGTAATTTTGTCGCAAATGCGTTATCAAGCTGAAACGGCTATCGAAACGGCAGATGTAATTATGTTTGTCGTGGATGTTTTGACAGGGGTAACCGATACGGATTACAAAGTAGCTGATATGTTAAGAAAGAGTAAAAAACCAATTGTATTATGTGTTAACAAGACAGATAACTTTGACAAACTTCAGTACGATGTATTAGAGTTTTATAATCTGGGACTTGGTGAACCCATGCCATTATCTGCAGTAAACAAGATTGGCATGGGTGATCTTCTAGAAGAAATCGTCAAACACTTCTACGAACAGGTTGAAGCGGAAGAGGAAGAAGAAATAACCAAAATTGCAATCATTGGAAAACCGAATGTCGGCAAATCATCATTAATCAATAAAATCTTAGGAGAAGAACGGCATATTGTAAGTGAGCTAGCAGGGACAACACGAGACGCAATTGATTCAAGGGTTATATACGATGAAAAGGAATATATTTTTATTGATACTGCCGGACTCAGGCGTAAAAATAAAATTAAAGAAGAGATTGAAAAGTATAGTATTATACGTGCGGTGGCGGCAATTGAAAAGGCAGATATTGTTATACTTATGATTGATGCCGTTCTGGGCATTACGGAACAAGATGCAAAAATAGCTGGCATCGCACACGATCGAGGAAAAGGTGCAATAATTGCTGTCAATAAATGGGATGCGATAGAAAAAAACGACAAGACCATGTACCGTTTCTTAGATACGATACAAGTCACCTTAGCCTATATGACGTATGCACCCATTGTGTTCATATCAGCACAAACTGGTCTTAGAATCAATAAACTCTTTGAAACCATTGAGATGGTCGTTCAGAATCAGACCCTTAGAGTACAAACCGGTGTTATAAATGATGTTCTCTATGATGCAATGGCTATGAATCAACCACCATCCGATAAAGGGAAACGTCTAAAAATCTATTATATGACACAAGTTGCAATTAAACCGCCCACTTTTGTCCTTTTTGTCAATGATAAGGAATTGGCACATTTTTCATATATAAGGTATATAGAGAATAAGTTAAGAGATGCATTTGGTTTTAAGGGTACACCTCTTAAAATGTTGATTCGGGAAAGAAAAGAAGATTAATGGCTCGGCTTAAGAAAGGAAAGGTATTATGTCTTATTTAATCAGTATTATTATGGGGTATTTTTTAGGATGCTTTCAAACAGCGTATATTGTTGCTAAAAGAACTAAACATATTGACATTAGGGAACATGGAAGTGGGAATTCCGGTACAACCAATGCCATTAGAGTTTTGGGATGGAAGTTAGGAATGTTGACTTTTGTGGGCGATATATTAAAGGCTGTTTTAGCGGTCATCATAGCTAGAACGTTATTTGAATCTCAATTAGCAGGACTCTATGCTGGTGCAGGTGTTATCATTGGTCATAATTGGCCTTTTGTTTTGAAGTTTAAGGGTGGAAAAGGTATTGCCTCAACACTTGGTATGTTGCTTGCATTTGATTGGCGTATTGGTTTGGTTGTTTGGGCAGTTGCATCTTTAGCCATTTATCTGACCAGATATGTTTCATTAGGTTCTATACTTTTAGTAACCATTATGCCCATTGGCGTTTTCATACTTTATCCAGGTGGGACACAAGAAGTGATTATAACATCCATTCTAGCTATCGTTGCCATATATAGACACAAGGCTAATATCGGCCGTCTAATTCGAGGCGAAGAAAATAAGCTGGGTGTAAAAAAACAGGCAACTTAGGAGGTTTATTATGAAAGTGAGCATACTGGGTGCCGGTAGTTGGGGCATTGCCCTGGCTATGCTACTGAATGAAAACAATCATGAAGTAGCGGTGTGGTCGATTGTAGATGAAGAAGTCAAAATGTTGAATCAACATCATGAACACTTACACAATCTTCCCGGAATTAAAATAGATGAGACTATTCTCATTACAAACGATATAAAAAAAGCTGTGATTGGATCAGACATGGTTATATTTGCCGTACCTTCAAGATATGTTAGAAGCACGGCAATTATGGTACGAGAATATATAAAACCAAGCCAAATTATACTTAATGTAGGTAAGGGGCTAGAAGATAAAACATTGTTTACTCTAGCCGAGGTTATAGAGGATGTCATTCATACCAACCCTATAGCCGTACTCTCCGGACCCAGTCATGCAGAAGAAGTGGCCAGGAAAATACCAACTTCCGTAGTAGCCGCATCTAAAGATGAGCGCATTGTAAAAAAAGTACAAGAAACATTTATGAATCAATTTTTTAGAGTTTATGGAAGTTCGGATGTCTTAGGTGTTGAAATCGGAGGCGCACTGAAAAATGTTATTGCACTAGCAGCAGGTATTTCAGATGGACTTGGGTTTGGTGACAATACAAAAGCGGCATTGATGACAAGAGGTATTGCTGAGATATCTAGACTTGGTCTGGCTATGGGTGGCGATATTCAGACCTTTAATGGTCTTACTGGTATAGGAGATTTGATTGTGACTTGTACAAGTGTGCATAGTCGAAACAGAAAAGCCGGTATACTTATAGGAGAAGGATTAACACTACAAGAAGCACAAAAAAAAGTGAGCATGGTTGTTGAAGGCGTCTACGCAGCTCACGCAGCAACCGCTTTGGCTGCAAAATTCGAAATAGAGCTTCCTATAATTGAACAGGTCAATGAAGTATTGTTTAACAACAAAAATCCAAGAGAAGCTGTGACAGAACTGATGTTAAGAGATCGAAAATTTGAGTCTTGATGATGATTGCTGTTTGAAAAACAATATGATAAAATCAAATAGTAAGTATCCGTAAACTACCCTTGATGGGATATGTCAAAAAATCTTAAGGAGATGTTATGCAAAAGAATTTAATCATAACCTTACTATTTTCAATTTTTATTTCTTTGTTTGCGATTCTAAATGCTTCTGCCGTACCGATTAACTTTATATTTGCCATGGTTGATATTTCTGTTGCACTTGTTATTCTAATATCTGCGAGTATAGGTGCCATTATTCTATATTCGATGGGTGCTATCAGTAAATTAAAAGCCAGAAAAACAATTAAAGAAAAAGATAAAATCATTGAAGCCTTAAAACAAGAGTTGAATGAGCTTAAATTAATTAAGGCCAATATGGAAGTGGAAATGATGTATTCAAAAGATCAACCGACTCAATTTAATACACCAATTATAGATCAAGAGGAAGAAATTCATGAATAAATGCGACACCTGTGGGGGCTGCTCTCAAACCCAAAAAAAGAATCTAGAAGGCGACAAAGTCATAATTGATTTGCTTATGGACGTTCTTGAAAGTAACAACATGTCTATGAAAAATCATGCCAATCATGTTGCTACCATGTCAAAATGGTTGGCCCAGTACTTGGGCATTGATTCAAAATTATGTGATACCATAGAACTTGCAGGAAGGTTTCATGACATTGGTATGATGAAAATACCCTCATCTCTATTTAATAAGAGAGACGCTTTGACTGTAGAGGATTGGAATCAGTTCAAAAAGCATCCGGAATACGGTTATGAAATCTTAAATAAGTATCCGGAGTTAAACGAAGTGGCTCAAATTGTCTTAGAACATCATGAATGGTTTGATGGTACAGGTTATCCGAGTGGCTATTTAAGTAATGAGATACATTTAGGTGCAAGAATCGTAGGATTATGTGAAACCATCGATCATATGTCAACAAAAAAACCATATAAAGATGCTACTGATTTTAAGACGATTGAAGAAGAAATCAGACAAAAATCAGGAACCCAATTTGACCCTTGGTTGGTTATGCATATTAAGGAATTAATAATTGTATGGCAAGAAACCTTGAGTGGTATGTAGATATATTTTTTTGGAAACCTTGTAAAATCAATGTTTTTGTGGTATAATTATTTAAAATTAAAGTTGTGATTAAGATAAGAGTGGGCTTTTGGTCCACTCTTTATATTTGAGTTGGTTAATCGTTGGAAAGGAAGTGGCCGTTTGGCAAATAAAGATCGAATTGAAAAATTAGTAGAAACACTACTTGAGCCCATATTAAAAGAAAATGGTGTAACACTGGTAGATGTAGACTATGTAAGGGAACTTGGACATTTTTATTTACGTGTCTATATCGATAAAGAGGGCGGTGTTACCATCAAGGATTGTGAACATGTAAGTAAAGCCTTGGAAGTGGTACTGGATGAAAAAGATCCTATTCAAGACCCTTATATTTTAGAAGTCAGCTCTCCGGGATTGGATCGACCTTTGAAAAAGGATAAAGACTTTGAGAGAAGTATCGGTAAAGATGTAGAAATGAAACTTTATAAAGCACTTAATGGACATAAGGAATTTTTAGGGATGCTTGTATCTTATAATAAGACAGAAATCGTATTAAAAATGAATGACCAAGAGCGTGTTTTTAACAGGAGCGATATAGCGCTTATCAGGCTTTCTGTCGTATTTTAATTAAATTCAAGGAGGATTAAATCATGAATGCTGAGTTTATTCAAGCATTGGCACAAATCGAAAAAGAGAAGGGCATCAGTAAAGAGGTCCTAATAGAGGCAATTGAAAATTCCTTAATTACAGCCTGCAAAAATAATTTCGGTGCATCTACGAATGTTAAAGTTATCATAGACCAAGAAGACGGGGATGTATCTGTTTACTCTGAAAAAAAAATTGTAGAAATCGTTGACAACGATCAAATCGAAATCAGTCTAGAGGAAGCCGTTGAATACAGTCCGGATTACGAAATTGGTGATATTGTTCAAATTGAGATTACACCTAAGAATTTTGGTCGTATTGCAGCACAGAAAGCAAAACAAGTTGTGGTGCAAAAAATCCGTGAGGCTGAGAGAGATGTACTTTTCAATCAATACATTTCTAAAGAAAAAGAAGTTGTAACCGGAATAATTCAGAGAGAAAACAAGGGTAATGTGGTCGTTAATTTGGGTAAGATTGATGCCATTATGGCTGAAAAAGAATGTATACCAGGTGAAACATATAACACCAATGAAAGGCTAAAAGTCTATGTCGTAGAAGTTAAAGATTCAACAAAAGGTCCTAAAGTATATGTTTCAAGGACCCATCCGGAGTTGATAAAACGTCTTTTCGAACAAGAGGTACCTGAAGTCCATGATGGCGTAGTGGAAATAAAATCCGTATCAAGAGAAGCAGGTTCTAGGACGAAAATTGCAGTACATTCAAACAATTCAGATGTTGACCCCGTAGGCTCTTGCGTAGGACATAATGGTTCTAGAGTCGGCATCATTGTTCATGAGCTTAAAGGAGAAAAGATTGACATTATCCCATGGAGTGAAAAGTCAGAAGTTTATATAGCTGCAGCTCTGAGCCCTTCCAAAGTTGTTAAGGTTGTGGTGGATGAGACACATAAAAGTGCAAAAGTTGTTGTACCGGATTATCAACTATCATTGGCAATTGGTAAAGAAGGTCAAAATGCAAGACTTGCTGCAAAATTAACAGGCTATCGAATTGATATTAAAAGTGAGACGCAAGCAAAAGAAACAAATTTTATGGCACTTGATGAGAAACCGGTCAATCCTTTTGAACAGTTTTTAGAACAAACCAATCTAGATAACGAAGAAGATACTGAAACAGGTACTGATTTGTTTGATAAGGAGTAGGTGAAATGGCAAAAAAATTACCTATGAGAAAATGCTTAGGTTGTCTAATGATGCAAGAGAAGAAGTCTTTAATCAGGGTTGTTCGATCAAATGAAGGTGTTTACGATATCGATCTTACCGGTAAAAAAAATGGACGTGGCGCCTATGTTTGTAAAAAAGTGGATTGCTTTAATAAAGCTGAAAAATCCAAAGGCTTAGAGCGTGCTTTTAAAGAGAAAATACCAACAGGCGTTTATGATGCTTTACGTAAGGAGATCGAAGACGTTGAATAATATATTTTCAATGATTGGATTAGCTATGAAAGCTGGGAAAGTATTGTCAGGAGAATTTAGCGTTGAAACAGGGATTAAAAACAATAGTGTTTTTCTATGTATAATAGCCACTGACGCCTCAGACAATACAAAGAAAAAATTCACCAATATGTGTGCTTATCGCCAGATCAAATTGATTATACTGGGTGATAAAACAAGCTTAGGAAAAGCCATCGGAAAGGAATACCGTGCGACAGTCGGTATTGTTGATGAGGGATTTACCAACGCTATATTATCTAAGGTTGGTGAGCAAGCATAACAATAAATCGGAGGTAAGTGAATGTCGAAAATAAGAGTATATGAGTTAGCTAAAGAATTAGATGTAACCAATAAGGCTTTAATAGAGATTCTTAGGAACTTGAAAGTGGATATAAAAAATCACATGAGTTCTTTAACAGAAGAAGAATACAATGTAATACTAGATCATTATAAAAAAGGTAAAAAAGAAGATGAAAACTCAAAACCAGAAGAAGGAAATACTATTGAATCAGCTGAGGATGAGATACAAAAAAAAACCAATAAAAAACGACATAAGAATGTGGAAGAAGTCGTAGAAGAAAAAGAATTTATCGAATTACCTGAAAGTGTTATGGTTAGTTTGTTAGCTGATAAACTTGAGCTACAGGTTTCGGATATTATAAAAATACTAATGAACCGTGGTATTATGGCAACAGCCAATCAGGAAATCCCTTTTGAACTTGCAGAAGAAATAGCTATGGAACATGAAATGCTCGTCGTTAGAGAACCCGAAAAAAATATTGTTGAGTTATTCTTTGAAGACAAAGATTTGGTGGACCGAGAAGAAGATTTGATAAAACGTTCTCCAGTTGTTGTTGTCATGGGTCATGTTGACCATGGTAAAACCTCACTACTTGACGCACTTAGAGAATCAAACGTGACTGAAAAAGAACATGGTGGTATTACCCAGCACATTGGTGCATCGGTCGTATCCCTTGATGGGGGAGAAAGCATAACATTTTTAGACACACCGGGACACGAAGCTTTTACAGCTATGCGTTTACGTGGAGCAATGGCAACGGACATTGCAATTTTGGTTGTTGCTGCGGATGATGGTGTTATGCCACAAACCGTTGAAGCCATTAATCATGCTAAAGCAGCCGGCGTTCAAATCATTGTTGCAGTTAATAAAATTGATAAACCAGGAGCTAACCCTGACCGTGTATTACAAGAACTGGTAGAATATGGTCTTATTGCTGAAGCTTGGGGTGGTGACACCATTTGTGTTCAAGTCTCTGCACTAGAGCACACGAACCTTGAAGAATTATTGGAAATGATTGTACTTGTGGCTGAAGTGGAGGATTATAAAGCAAATCCAAGCAGAAAAGCAAGGGGTACCATTATTGAAGCTCAGCTGGATAAAGGAAGAGGACCTGTTGCCACAGTATTGATTCAAAACGGAACCTTATCAGTTGGAGACGCAATTATTGCCGGTCCTGCCTACGGACGTATTAGGGCTATGGTAGATGATAAAGGACGACGTGTGAAATCAGCAGGACCATCAACGCCAGTAGAAATACTTGGTTTGTCAGAAGTACCAACCGCAGGTGATGCCTTTTTTACCGCAAAAGATGAAAAACAAGCCAGACAGTTAGCGAATAAAGTAGTGGATCAATCCAGAGAAAAAATGATTCAGACAACGCCTCAAAAAGTGACACTTGATGATCTCTTCCATCAGATTCAAGTTGGTGAGATGAAAGAATTAAATGTTATTGTAAAAGCGGATGTTCAAGGATCCGTAGAAGCCGTCAAGCAAAGTCTTATGAAACTGTCTAATGAAGAAGTGGTTATTCATGTGCTACACGGTGGTGTAGGTGCGGTCACGGAAACAGATGTTATGTTAGCTTCTGCATCTAATGCCATAATTATTGGTTTTAATGTGCGACCTGAATCCAGTGCAACTGCAGCTGCTGCTCGAGAGCAGATAGATCTTAGATTATACCGAGTTATCTATAATGCGATTGAAGATATTCAAGCAGCTATGACAGGTATGCTAGATCCTATCTATGAAGAAAAAGTATTAGGCCATATTGAGATTAGACAAACATTTAAAGTATCCGGAGTCGGTACTATAGGCGGTGGTTTTGTACTTGATGGTAAAGTTGTTCGTAATTCAAGCGTACGCTTGATACGTGACGGTATCGTAATCTATGAAGGCGCTTTGGCATCTCTTAAGAGATTTAAGGATGATGTAAAAGAAGTCAATACTGGCTATGAATGTGGTGTGATGCTAGATAAGTACAATGACCTTCGAGACGGTGATGTTGTTGAAGCATTTGCTATGGTGGAAATACCTAGAAAGTAAAGGTGAAATAATGAAAAAAAACAGCAATAGACTAATAAGAATTAATCAAGAAGTTAAACATGACTTGACGACAATTCTAAGAGAAGATATAAAAGATCCTAGAGTAAGTTCACTTACTTCAATAGTAAAAGTAGATGTTACAGCCGACTTAAAGTTTTGTAAGGTTTATGTTAGTGTCATGGGTGATGCATCGGACCAAAAAGAAACTATAGAAGGACTTAAAAGTTCTGCAGGTCATATCAGAAGCGAGCTTGCCCATAGAACAAATCTTAGAAATACGCCACAATTGTCCTTTATATTGGACCATTCCATTGAATATGGTGTTGAAATATCTGCACTCATAGATAAAGTCGTACAGACAGACCAAGATAAAGAAGTAGAAGATGATATTGAAACGGAAAATATAGAAAATGAAATAGAAGCAATTGAAGATAAAGAGGTTCATGAATGAAATTAGGTACATTAGTAGATTTGGCTAAAAAATACCAGAACATATGCCTACTAGGACATATTTACCCGGATGGTGATTGCGTTGGTGCGACATTAGGCTTGGCTATGCTTTTGGAAAAATATGATGTGTCATCTAGGGTGCTACTAAAAGATTTACCGGATCAATATAATTTTTTGCCGGTATCTCGTTATGTCAGCAATCATATGGCAGAACCGGCGGATTTGATTATATCATTAGATGCCAGTGATCCTGAAAGACTAGGTACATTTGGCCAGCTCCTTACAAGTGGAAAGAAAGTGGTCAACATAGATCATCATGTAAGTAATACTATGTTTGGAGATTATAATTATGTGGATGTAGAAGCCAGTTCAACGAGTGAAATGGTGTTTCAGATGGTTGAAGACTTTTCTGTCATGGATGTAGATATTGCTAAAGCCCTTTATACCGGTATTCTCTTTGATACCGGTGGTTTTAAGCATAGCAACACCAAACCTTCCACCCATTTGGCTGCAGCTAAGCTTATATCTTATGGGTTTGATTTTTCAGCGTTGATTCACAAGCTATTTGACGAAAAACCTTTAAAGGCTTTTAAGGCACAAGGATTAGCTTTTGAAAGAGCGCGTACCTATATGAATAATAAGATTCTTGTATGCTATTTGAATATGGAAGATTATAAAACTTTTGGTATTGAGAAATCCGATACTGAAAGCATCGTTCACTATATGAACAATGTTGAAGGTATTGAGGTTGCTATCTTTTTCTATGCTATTGATGAGGATACCTATAAAATAAGCCTCCGTTCAAAAGGTACCGTAGATGTTTGCAAGGTTGCTATGAATTTTGGCGGTGGCGGCCATCAAAAAGCTTCCGGTGCAAGTATAAAGGCATCCCTTGAAGACGCTATTTTGGCTGTTACAAAAGTTGTTTCATTACAGTTAGAAAAGAAAAAATGAGGTAAGATATGTATAATGGTATTATCAACGTATACAAAGAGAAAGACTTTACTTCTCATGATGTTGTGGCTATTTTAAGAGGTATTCTGGGACAAAAGAAGATCGGGCATACGGGTACTTTGGACCCTCAAGCAGTAGGCATTTTACCTGTTTGTCTTGGAAAAGCAACTAAAGTAGCCGATTTATTAACAGATAAAGACAAAACTTATAAAACACTTTTTAAGCTGGGTGAAGAAACAGATACTCAAGATTATACGGGTAAAATTATTGATAAAAAACCTTATTCAGTAGACAATACTACAATTTTAGAAACAATTAAAAGTTTCGTTGGTGACCATGATCAGTTACCACCCATGTATTCCGCCATCAAAATTGATGGCAGAAAGCTTTACGATTTGGCTAGATCAGGTCAGACCATTGAACGAAAAAAAAGACGGATTAGAATATATGACATTTATGACATTCAGATAGATTTACCGTTTATTAAAATGACGGTTCATTGTAAGAAAGGCACTTACATTCGTACCTTATGTCGTGATATTAGTGAAGCTCTAGGCACCTGTGGCCATATGGTTGAATTAGAAAGAACGGCATCGGGCATTTTTACAAAAGAAACGGCCTTGACCCTTGAAGATATTAAAAAACTCGTTCATGATAACAAAATATCCGAAGCCATCGTTCCGGTCGATACTTTATTCAGTCATTATCAACGACTTGTAATAAATCCGGATTATAATCTTATGCTATATAATGGAAACAAGCTACCTTTAGAAGCTATTATGAATTATAATACAAACAAGGTCGTGGACAAGACATGTTATAACGTATATAATAATGAAGGCGATTATATGGGCATATATGAGTGGTTATCCCAAAAAAATCAATTAATGCCAGTTATTTTTTTTTGTATACGTCATTAAGAGAGGTAATATAAATGAAAACAATTTTACAAACCAATGTTTTTGAATTGCCACAATGTATCGTTGTTTTTGGTAATTTTGACGGTGTCCATAAAGGCCATCAATTGTTGATACAGGAGGCACTTAAAAAAAGTAAAGAATTGGGCATACCATCTGCTTTATTCACCTTTAGACCTCATCCAATATTTGTTGTTATGGGAAAGCCGGAAGAGGACATTATTTTCACACCTGAAGAAAAGAAAAAAGTTGTTGAAGATATGGGTGTGGATTACTATATTGAATATCCTTTTACAATGGATGTAGCCAATATGGCTGCTGAGGTTTTTGTAGAAGAAGTGATATATAAAGAACTTCACGCAAAATATGTGGTTGTTGGTGTGGATTTTAAGTTCGGTAAAGGCCGTAGCGGAAGCATACCTCTATTAGAATCTTTGGGTAGAACCTATGGTTTTAAAGTTATTGCCTTTGAAAAGCTATGTGATCATCACCGAGTTATTAGCAGTACATGGCTTCGCCAAGAGATTAAAAAGGGTCATATGGAGGCATTTAGAGCATTAACAGGCAGAGAATTTATTGTTATTGGAAAAGTGGAACATGGCAGATCTATCGGTAGAACCATTGGTTTTCCAACGGCCAATGTGGCTATATCACCTTCAAAAATATTACCGCCACATGGTGTCTATGCTTCCTATACAACAGTCAAGGGCATACGCTATAAAAGTATTACGAACGTTGGTCCAAAACCAGCCTCAATTTCAGGTGAAATGGTGGTTGAAACCTATATACTGGATTTCGATGAAATGATTTATGGTGAAACTCTTCTTATTGAAATGATCCATTTCCTAAGAGAAGCTTATAAGTTAAAATCATTAGATCATTTGAAGTCTCTTATTCAAGAAGACCTTAAGGACTTGGATAACTATTTTAAGACCTTAATAAATGGTTAAGGTCTCAAAACTATATAGTTGAACTTTTGCATACAATATATAGTAATGAATGCATCAACGTAATCTATATTTTGTATGTAAATTTAGTGAAACTTAGTTTTGACCCTTTAACCATTAATAGATAAAGCATAAAATCTGATTTACAATCAAAAACACTTATGTTATTATATACTATGTACCTGAGCCGTTGCTCGGATATTGGAGACTCCGTCCTTATCTTGGCTTTTGGCGATTAATAATAATATATCCTATGGAGGTTACAAAATGCAAACAGCAATGCCTAAAGAAAAAAAATTAGAAATCATCGCAAAATTTGGTAGAAACGAGCAAGATACCGGTTCACCAGAGGTTCAAATTGCTTTGTTAACATGGAGAATTAATCATTTGACAGAACATTTGAAAATGCATAAAAAAGATCATCACTCAAGAAGAGGTCTTTTGAAACTTGTTGGACAAAGAAGAGGTTTGTTAAAATATCTTTCAAATAAAGATATTGAATCATACCGTAACTTGATTCTAGAGTTAGGTCTAAGAAGATAATTAAAAAATAGAGCGGAGTTGATTCCGCTCTATTTTTTTCTTTCATTACAACACAAAAAGTGGTACTATAGAAATAACGAAAAAATGAAGAAACCTAGCAAGTATCCTTAGTCATTAGTTTGTGTCGTTTATTATCAATATCATTTTAATAAACGCTAGAAACTAAAGACTAAAGGGGCTAGGTACAATTGAAAGGAGACAATTATGTCTAAAATTTATTCAATGGAGCTTGCCGGTAGGACACTTAGTGTCGAAATTGGTAAAATGGCACAACTTGCAAGTGGTGCTTGTATGATTAGTTATGGTGAAACCGTAGTATTATCAACCGCAACTGCATCGGAGAAACCAAGAGAAGGTGTAGATTTTTTCCCGCTTAGTGTGGATTATGAAGAGAAACTATATTCAATTGGAAAAATACCAGGCGGCTTTATAAAAAGAGAAGGGCGTCCAACGGAGAACTCTATTTTAACTTGCAGAATTATTGACCGTCCTATTCGTCCTTTATTCCCGAAAGACTATAGAAATGAGTGTAGTATTGTCAATACAGTGATGGCCGTTGATCAAGATTGTATGCCTGAAGTTGTAGCTGCAATTGGTACATCTATTGCTTTGTCTATATCTCATATTCCTTTTATGGGACCAACCGCTTCAACTTATGTTGGACTTGTAGATGGTGAATTTGTATTCAACCCAACTTCTGCTCAAAGAGAAGCTTCTGATATGGTCCTTAATGTGGTATCAACATCAGAAAAAGTAACTATGATTGAGGCAGAAGCAAATGAAGTGTCAGAAGAAATTATAATTGAAGCAATTGCTATGGCTCATGAGTTGAATACAGAAATTTGTGCTTGGATTAAAGATATCCAACTTAAAGAAGGTAAGCCAAAGCAAGCTTATACAGATGCATCTGTCCCCGAAGAAATTATGACAGCACTTAAAGACGTTATTGGTGATGCGCGAATAGAAGAGGCTGTCTATGTAGAAGATAAAAGTGAACGTTTTGCCCGCATTGATGCTCTTAAAGATGAAATGCTTGCCATCATAGAAGCGGATGAAACAAAATCAACATGGAAACATTGGTTGGATGAAGCTTTTTATCAGTATCAGAAGAAAACTGTACGTCGTTTGATCTTAAAAGAGCATAAACGTCCGGATGGTCGTGGAATAGATGAAATAAGAACACTGAGTGCTGAAATAGATATCCTTCCTAGGGTCCATGGATCGGCATTGTTCACAAGAGGCGAAACACAAGCCCTTACCATAACAACTTTGGCGCCATTATCAGATAGACAAAGAGTCGATGCCCTTGATGAATTGACAGAAGACAAACGTTATATGCATCATTATAACTTCCCTTCATATTCAGTAGGAGAGAGCAGACCTTCAAGAGGTCCGGGGCGACGTGAGATTGGTCATGGTGCTTTAGCAGAAAAAGCCTTACTACCGGTACTGCCATCAGAAAGCGAATTTCCATATGCCATCAGAACCGTCTCAGAGATCTTAAGTTCTAACGGCTCTACCTCACAAGCCAGTATTTGTGCCAGCTCATTATCACTAATGGCTGCAGGTGTTCCACTAAAAGCGCCGGTTGCGGGTATCTCATGTGGACTTGTTATAGGTGATAATGAAAATGATTTCATATTATTAACGGATATTCAAGGACTTGAAGACTTTTTTGGCGATATGGATTTTAAAGTTGCCGGAACTGAAAAAGGCATTACAGCGATACAACTTGATATGAAACTTTTAGGTATATCACAAGAAGTCATTGAAGGTGCTATATATCAAACGAAAAAAGCAAGAATGGTCATCTTAAATGATGTTATGAATAAAACCATCAGTGAAGGTAGATCAGAACTTGCACCGACAGCACCAAAGATCATTCAGACGCAAATCAATCCCGAAAAAATTGGTGAGGTTGTTGGTCCAAGAGGTAAGGTAATCAACAAAATCATCGAAGACACTGGCGTATCCATTGATATTGAAGATGATGGTCGTGTATTTATTTGTGGTGTTGATACGGAAGCAGCCAATGAAGCAAAACGTATTGTTGAAACCATAGCAAATGGTGTTCAAGTGGGTGCGATTTATGAGGGAAAAGTGGTTAGAATCACAACTTTTGGAGCCTTTGTAGAACTAATTCCAGGTAAAGACGGTTTGGTCCACATATCAAAAATTGCAAAAGAACGTGTTACTAAAGTAGAAGACGTACTTAGTGAAGGTCAAATTGTAAAAGTTAAGGTAACGGAAGTGGATGCTCAAGGTAGAATCAATCTGTCAATGAAAGCATTACTCGAAGATTAACGTTTAGTAAAAGACTGGGACCTTACCAATCACAAAGTTGGTAAGGTCTTTTAATTTAAAAATCAGAATGCAATATGGAGGACAAATGATAAAAACCACTACTTTGGATAACAGCATCACGTTGGTTTATGAACCTTTAGAATTTGTAAAATCCGTTTCAATAGGTATATGGATACGTAATGGATCTATAGATGAGACGCCTGAAAACAATGGTATTTCTCATTTTATAGAGCATATGATGTTCAAAGGTTCAAGCAAAAGAAATGCAAAAGAAATTGCGGATGAGATGGCTAGAATCGGTGGTCATATAAATGCTTTTACTGCCAAAGAATATACCTGTTATTATGCCCATACTTTGGATGAGCATTTAGAAACAGCTATCGATGTACTTTCAGATATGTTGACGCACCCTGAATTCAAGCTTGAAGAAATCAAAAAAGAGAAGGGCGTTATATTAGAAGAAATCGCCATGTCTGAGGATGCACCTGAAGATATTGTTCATGATCAATTGGAAAACGAAGTGTTTAAGCCTTCAAGATTATCTATGGATATACTGGGTACCCGCGAAAATATAAGAGGTTTTACACGTGAAAAACTATTTGAATATATGAATTGCCATTATGTAGCAAAAAATATAGTGATTGCTGTTGTAGGCGCCTTTGATGAAGAACAGGTAATTGAGTTATTAAACACGGCTTTTAAAGATACTTCAACTCAAGCGCCACCGGTTCGTAACCTTGATTTTACAAGAGAGGCAACCTTTATTTTCAAAGAAAAAGATATCGAGCAGATTCATATGGTGATCAACTTTCCTAGTATATCCTATAAGAATGAAGCCATTTTTGTTTTATCAGTTCTTAATACAATCATAGGCGGTGGCATTAATTCAAAGCTTTTTATGGGTATAAGGGAAGATAAGGGCTTAACCTATTCCATTTATTCTTATGATGAGTCCTATGAAGCAACAGGTATGTTTAATATTTATGCTGCTTTTAACCCTTCTCAAGCCGATGACGTAATTGTTAATACATTAAAAGAACTCAATACATTTATTGAAGAAGGTATTGATGAAGATAGTTTAGATAAAATCAAAGAACAAATCAAATGTAATCTAATTATCGGATACGAGAATATGAACAATCGTATGTCCAATTATGGTAAAGGCATGTTGATGCAACAACGTATAAAAACCCAAGAGGAAATCGTAGAAGCGATTGATGCTGTTACCGTTGAAGCAATAATGACTATGGCACGTGACATATTTTTGGATCCAAGTATCAGTTTATCAATTGTTGGACATCTAAAAGATATTAACCAAGAAAGGATCATCGCATTATGCAAAAAATTAAAGTATATGTAGAACAAACAGAAGAAGGCAAAGATTTACCCCTACCAAAGTACATGAGCGAACAAGCAGCGGGATTGGATTTATTTGCTGCTGTTGTTGAAGATGTTATCTTGAAAAAAGGTGAAATAAAACTGGTTCCAACAGGGCTTAAGATTGCACTCCCAGATACCTATGAAGCTCAAATTCGACCAAGAAGTGGGCTGGCTTTCAAACACGGGATTAGTCTTGTTAATACTCCGGGAACCATTGATGCGGATTATAGGGGAGAAATCAAAATCATTATGATTAACTTCGGGGAAGAAGACTTTACCATTAAGCGTGGTGATCGTATTGCTCAAATGGTTATAAACCGTATAGATCAAATTAATTGGATACTAACAGATGCTTTGGAAGAAACCGCAAGAGGTGACGGCGGCTTTGGTCACACAGGTGTTTAGTGTGACATAAGGACAAAAAAGAGGTGAAAATCATGAATCAAGGTACGCAAGGCTACATTGATTATAGCAAACATAAGTGTCTAAAAGAGGCTTTTATAGGCGTTGTTATATTTATGACAGTATACTTAGTAGGTATCATGATTATGGGTAGTCAAAAAAGCTATTTTACAATTGTAGCTGTTTTATTGATTTTACCAACGGCTCAAAAGGCTTCACAATATTTTGCCTATAGTCCTTACAGGAGTATTTCTGATGACCTAGTTAAGGGATTAAGTGCAGACGCCTATAAAACATTGTTTGAACTACTTATAATAAGAGGTAAATCAACCTACTTCTTGGATGCGGTACTTATTGGTGACTCTTATACTTTAATTCTTTGTCTTCCTAGTAAAAAGTATAAGCAAGATCATAATCTTATTCGTCAATCTATCCAGCACATGTTGAAAGATAAAGGCATTCAAGTAACCGTTTTATCTTATGATAAGACAAGTGAGTTGATGAATGCATTAGATACACTTGAGCTAGCATCAGATAAAACAAGCAGCAAACAAATGGTAAGTATTGAAAGGGCATTATTGCAGAATGGTATGTAATGGTCGAAATAAATATTACACCTCAAAATCAAAACCAGAGGATAGATAAGTTCATACTTAAGATATTGCCCGGTATGTCGAAAAGTTTTTGCTATAAAATGTTTCGCAAAAAAAATATTACATTAAATAAGAAAAGAATAAGTGGCCAGGAGATATGTAGAGAAGGAGATTCCATCCAAGTTTACTTTACGAAGGAAACCTATAATCACTTTGCTTTAAAAAAGATGGAAAAAAGATTTGATGAGGGTAGGATATTGGATGTGATTTATGAAGACGATGATCTTATTGTCATAAACAAGGCCGCTGGAATATTATCTCAAGATGATGGTTCCGCTTTGTCAGTAGTGGATCAAATTCGGTCCCATTATAAAGAAAAAAATCTTCAAATGGACACAGGATTCAAAATAGGGGTAAGCAATCGCCTAGATCGAAATACCACAGGTATTATCCTCTCAGCAAAATCCTTAACTATGGCTCAAAGGATAAACCTAAAGATTAAAAATCAAGAAGTAAGAAAATTATATAGGTCTATTGTAATCGGTAAACTAGATAAAGAAATAGAACTGAAAGATTACATTCAAAAAGATCACAATCACAATAAAGTACGTATAGATTCAGATGGTGATCTTATGATTCATACCCTTGTTAAACCTATTAGATGGAATGCATCTTTTACAGAATTAGAAATTGAGATTAAGACAGGCAAAACACACCAAATACGTGTCCATTTAGCATCCATCGGTCATCCAATTATTGGTGATAATAAATATGGAAATACCCACATAAATTATAGCATGAAGCATAAATATGATATAAGCCATCAGTTGCTTCATGCTTATAGTTATCAGTTTATAGAAGGGGATATAGAGCTAGATAATATACGTTATTATAAGCCATTTATTGCCGACTATCCTGACATATATAATACAATTGCAAAGGCTGTGTTTGAATGAAGGCTAAGGTAATAAAAGAAAATATTATGAAGTTTTGTAATTCTTTAGGTATAAAAGCAGTTGGCTTTGCTGGTGCTATGCCTTTTTATTACCTAGAGGATGACTACCACTATAGGCAAGAGCATTATTTAGATTGTCCATTTGAAGTTAGGGATTCTCTTGCTGATTTAATAGATCCTAAAAGAATCAAAGAAGATGGCAAATCATTCATTTGTATCTTAGAGCCTCATCAGCCTTATTCTAGAACCAAATCATCAAGTGATACCGGACATATGGCGAGTGGTACTGCTTCTGTTGATTATCATACTGTTTTAGATGAACATCTTGAAAAGCTACAATTATTTCTAGTAGAAAACTATAATATACATGGCGTTAAGCTCTGCGATACATCTCCTTTATCCGACCGTGCCATCGCGGTACGTTCCGGATTAGGTGTCTTACGTCGTAACAATATGTTCTATCATAAAACCATGGGAAGTTATGTTAACATAGCCGCCTTACTCATTGATTATGATTTAGAGGCTATAGATTATGTGATGGAAGCCATGCCATGTGGTACTTGTCAGATATGTAAAGTAACTTGTCCAACAAAGGCGATTATTGGAGATGGAACCATAAATAGTAGTAGATGTATATCTTACTTGACCCAAAAAAAAGAATTATCAGAGGCAGAATCTAAGATGATTGGGCGTATGATTTATGGATGCGACATTTGTCAGATTAGATGTCCTGCCAATAATAAAGTGCAGAATCCTTTTGTAGAACTCTTAGTTGACAAGGACGTGAACCTAATCAACTTGCTTAATATAGATAAGGCTACGTTTAATGCGACCTACAAAAAGACGGCTTCCGGATGGCGAGGCAAGCGAACTTTGCAACGCAACGCCATTGCGGCTATAGGTAATTCGGGTGACACTGGGATGATAGATATCCTGAAAAATTATGAACATGACGATAGAAGTATCATCCGTAGTGAAGTTCAAAGAGCAATAAAGCGTTTAGAAAACATCGAGGTGGAGTAATATGGCTTATTGGGGTTCTAGAGGTTTAAGAGGTAGTACATTAGAAGAAATGGTTAATATAACCAATGAACGCTATTTAGAACATGGTCTGGCACTTATTGAAAAAATCCCAACGCCGATCAAACCCATAACCTTAGGGAAAGAAAGTGGCACCATAACATTGGCTTATTTTGAGAAAAAAAGCAGTGTAGACTATATTGGTGTTGTTCAAGGCATTCCCATTTGTTTCGATGCCAAAGAGACTTCAAAAGAATATTTCCCACTCAAAAACATCCATGAACATCAGATTACTTATATGCAAACGTTTGAAAAACAAGAAGGTGTTGCCTTTATGTTGATTTATTTTTCTAAGCAGAACCGTTATTTCTTCCTGCCTTTTAGAATCATATTGAAGCATTGGGAAGAAGCAAGAAGCGGTGGCCGTAAATCCATACCTATGTCTGCCTTTGATGCCACCCTTGAAATCAAAAGCAAATCGGGTTATCTTGTACATTATCTAGAAGCATTAGGCAAATACCTTAGTAATAACGGAGAATAATGCTAAAAAACTTGCCAATAAGTTTCTTATGCTATATAATTAGCAATTGTGCGATTAAATGTAAAAAATTTGCACAAAATCAATCGTTTGGATTCATCAAATGTCGGAATTATGGGTAAACAGGTGTTGTTTATGTTACTTTCTTGATGGATCCATATGTGCCATTAGAAAGAGGAAAACATGAATAATATTTCAGAATTAAGTTTATCAGATTCAATTTACAAAGCGCTTAAGGATATGAATTTTGAACAGTTAACGGATATTCAAGAGTTAGCGATCCCTATACTTCTTGAAGGAAAAGACCTGATTGGACAATCTCAAACAGGGACAGGAAAAACAGCTGCTTTTGCCATTCCCTTACTTGAAAAAGTTGACCCTGTGGTAAAGAGTCCTCAAGCAATCATCTTATGCCCAACTAGAGAGTTGGCGGTACAGGTTGCAAATGAGTTTAACAAAATTGGGAAGTACATGAGAAATATAAAAACAGTCGCTGTATATGGTGGTGAGCCAATCTACAGACAGATTACCCAACTTAAAAGGGGAGTACAAATCATCATTGGAACCCCCGGACGAACCATAGATCATATTAATCGTGGCACCATCAAGTTAGATGATATCCATACCATGATTCTTGATGAAGCCGATGAAATGTTAAAAATGGGCTTTAGAGAAGATATTGAGCAGGTGCTTAGTAATATGGACACAGCCAATGTACAGACGGTCCTTTTTTCAGCTACCATGCCTCAAAGTATTATTGATATTACAAAACATTATCAAAAAGACCCTGAACTTATAAAAGTGAAGTCGAAGCTAATCACAGCAGATACAATAACACAACAATATCTTGAAGTTAAAAGAAGTCATAAGATTGAAGCCATTTCAAGAATACTTGAGGTTGATAAGCCAAATCGTTGTATCGTATTTTGTAATACAAAATCATCTGTAAATGATGTGTGTGATGCCTTAATGCTTAGAAATTTTTCATCCGATAAGATCCATGGAGATCTTAAACAAGAAATGCGTATGGATGTTCTAAAGAAGTTTAATAATTCTCAAATCAATGTTCTTGTTGCTACCGATGTCGCAGCACGTGGTCTTGACATACAGAATGTGGATATCGTAATTAATTATGATGTTCCTGATAAGGCAGATTATTATGTACATAGAATCGGTCGAAGCGGACGTGCAGGTAAAGAGGGACGTGCCATTACCCTTGTCAGCACCGGAGACCGTCGTTTACTTCGAGATATCACAAGTTATACTAAAACGGTCATTGAAAAAATTGCTATTCCTACCAATATAGAAGTCAATGCTTCTAAAATCACTGATTTTATTGATGAACTTGATGAAATCATAAGGGGCGGAGACATGCATGAATATATGTCTATTTTGAATCAAATTGATACGGTTCATCCTCTTGAAGAAATTTGTGCTGCATTAATTAAAAAAACATTATCATTAGATAAAAATCATCATGAAAATGACATTAACTTTAAGCTTGGTGATGATAAAGGTCGTCAGCGTCAATCTTTTGGCAGCAACAGAGATCGTGGCAGCCGTGGTGAACGAGGTGCCGGTACTCAAAGAAATCGTAAAAGAGATGACAAGGATATGGTTCGTATGTTTTTTAATGTCGGTAATAAGGATAACTTGAAGCCAAAACATATTCTTGGTGCTATTGCAGGTGAATGTAATGTTAAAGGTAGCCAAATAGGGGCTATTGATATGCTTGACAAGTTTACTTTTGTCGACGTTCACAAAGATATTGCCAAAATTGTCCTTAAGAAGATGGAAGGCAATAAGATTAATAATAAAAAAGTTTCTGTTGAGATTGCTAAGACTTCAAAAGAAAAAAATATATAAGAATAAAAGTAAGGAAGTCTCTAAGGGTAAAAGCTTAGAGGCTTTTTTTAAAAGAACTATTAAGAAATTTATTTTTGTGATAATATGAATTCATGGGATTTACGGTTGACAGGATCTAGGAATTGTTTTATAATAATATTTAATTTATCGAATTAGCAATCTACCACTTTACCATAACAAAGCACTGGAGGCGCATATGAGAGATAAGCAATTACATACACCGGAAGGTGTAAGAGATATTCATTGTAATGAAGCTCTAAAGAAAAATGAAATCCAAAGACGGATCATGGCTGTATTTCATCATTATGGCTTTTTAGATGTACAGACACCAACTTTTGAATATATTGATGTTTTTAGTCATGATTCAGGTACGATAGATATTAAGAATATGTATAAGTTCTTTGATTCTGATGGTAATATTTTGGTTATGAGACCGGATATTACACCCTCAGTAGCTAGAATGATGGCAACGGGATACCATCATGAAAATATACCTAAAAGATTCTGTTACCTTGGCAATGCTTTTAGAAATATCGAAAGCTATCAGTTGAAGTTAAGAGAATTCACTCAAGCAGGCGTAGAATTAATTGGTATTGATAATGAAGATGCCGATGCCGAAATAATTGCAATTGTTATTCAATCTTTGTTGGCAGTAGGCCTAAAAGATTTTCAAATTGATATTGGTCAGGCCGGATTTTTTAAAGGTTTGCTTGAAGAAGCTGGTCTAGATTCAAAGTACGAAGAAGAATTACGAATGTTGATTGATCAAAAAAATTATATAGCAGTAAAAGAGTTGCTAGACAGCCTTGAGTTAGATCAATCTCATAAGAAGGTACTTCTTGATCTACCTAAATTCTTTGGCGATGTGAAGGTGATAGAGCAAGCTAAAGCAACGACTATGAATAAAAAGGCTTTAGCTGCATTAGAGCGGTTGGAACGTATTTATAGTATTCTATGTGATTATAAAGTTGAACAATATGTTTCTTTTGATCTTGGTATGGTGAGTCAGATTAATTACTACACTGGTATTGTCTTTAGAGGCTACACTTTCGGAACAGGTGTATCTATTGTAGATGGTGGCCGTTATGATACCTTGTTGGAAGAATTCGGTCATAGTGCACCCGCTGTAGGCTTTGCTATAATTGTGGATGAAGTCATGAACAGTATAGACAGACAACATATTGAGATTAAGGTACCGAGTACGGATACTTTATTGTTATATAACCGAAAATCCAGAACTATGGCTATATCTGTCGCCGATCGTATGCGTAGAGAAGGCATGCGGATTGAGATTGGAATGTTGGATCGTGATTTAGACGAGAATATAACCTATGGTAAAAAGAATCGTATTGGTGGTATTATGAATTTTTTGTCTCTAGATGAAGTGGAACTGGTTAATCTAAAAACCAATGAAAGAAACACGGTGGATGTTAAATCACTTTTCTAAGAGATCGAATAACGGATTCTAAAAAGAACAGGATGAAAGGTGAATATTATGAGATATTTAACATTTGCTCTTGCTAAAGGGCGATTGGCTAAAAAGACTTTAGCTTATTTAGAAGAAGTTGGTATTACATGTGAAGAGATGAAAAGTGATACAAGAAAACTGATTTTTGTAAATGAAGAACTAAAACTAAAGTTCTTTTTGGCAAAGGCCAGCGATGTGCCAACCTATGTGGAGTATGGTGCTGCAGATATTGGTGTGGTTGGTAAAGATACAATATTAGAAGAACGTAAAAACTTATATGAAGTTTTTGATTTAAAACTTGGGGTCTGTGATATGGTGGTAGCCGGTCCGGAAAGTGCTCGTAATCAGCTTTTGCACAGTTCCTCTATACGCGTTGCTACTAAGTATCCCAATATTGCTAAGGACTATTTTTATAATAAAAAGAATCAAAAAGTTGAGATTATAAAACTAAATGGTTCCATAGAACTGGCACCTCTTGTTGGGCTGTCAGAAGTGATTGTAGATATCGTGGAGACCGGTGCTACTTTGAAGGAAAACGGTCTAGTGGTACTTGAAAAAATATGTCCACTTTCTGCAAGGGTCGTGGTTAATCGTGTCAGTATGAAGATGGAAAATCAGCGTATTAACCGTATTATTGATGGTTTAAGAGATATCATCCAGTAAAGGAGATTAAGTATGAAAGTATACGATTTTACACAAGGTGAAGTTATTGATATTAAGAAACTTTTGGAAGACAGAGCGCCAGCTTCTTATGGAGATTATGAGACAAGCGTTGCAAAAATCATAAAGAACGTGAAAACCAAGGGGAATAAAGCCGTATTAGAATATACAGCCGAGTTTGACAAAGTAACATTAGATCAAACGACAATGAAAATAACACCTGAGGAAATTAGTAAGGCCTATGACCTTGTAGATGAGAAGCTGATTCGAGTTATAAGAAAAGCCAAGGACAGGATATATGCTTTTCATGCAAAGCAGAAGCAATACAGCTGGTTTGATACTGAAGAAGACGGTAGTATCATGGGACAAAAAATCACCCCACTTGAGCGCGTCGGTGTCTATGTACCAGGTGGTAAGGCTGTGTACACATCCTCTGTTATTATGGATGTGGTTCCGGCATTGGTTGCAGGTGTAAAAGAGATAGTTGTTACCACGCCACCGGATTCTACCGGTAACATCAACCCCCAAATACTGGTGGCTGCTGATATTTGTGGGATTGAAACCATCTATAAAATTGGTGGTGCTCAAGCCGTCGCAGCTTTAGCTTTTGGAACTGAAACCATAAAAAAAGTTGACAAAATTGTTGGACCCGGTAATATTTTTGTTGCTTTGGCAAAAAAAGCTGTTTATGGTCACGTCAGTATCGACTCTATAGCAGGGCCATCTGAGGTTCTGGTTATTGCGGATGAAACATCTAGCCCCAAATACATAGCAGCCGATCTTCTGTCTCAAGCAGAACATGATGAACTCGCTTCTTCAGTATTGATTACAACAAGTAAGACGATTGCTGAAAAGGTAAAGGAAGAAATAGAGCGTCAAACCGCATATTTAAAGCGTAAAGAGATTATAGAAGCCTCATTAACGAATTATGGTGTTACTATTATTGTTGATACGTTACAAGATGCTGTGGCCATCAGCAATGAGATTGCACCGGAACATCTGGAAATCTGTACGAAGAATCCTTTTGAACTGATGCCTTTTATAAAAAATGCAGGTGCAATATTCCTTGGAAATCATACACCTGAGCCGCTTGGGGATTATATGGCGGGCCCTAACCATGTACTGCCAACAAATGCAACGGCAAAGTTCTTTTCACCTTTGTCAGTGGATGATTTTATTAAGAAATCCAGTATTACTTTTTTTGGACGGGATGCACTAAAGTCACTCAGTGAAGATGTGATCTATTTTGCAGAATCTGAAAAACTAGATGCCCACGCTAACGCCATAAAAGTGAGGTTTGAAAATGATTAAGGATTACATACGTAAGGACTTATTGGATTTCAAACCCTATCATACACCACTTATGGCTTATGATATTAAGTTGGATGCCAATGAAAATCCTTACATACATAGCCCTTATGTCCTTGAAAGAATAAAGTCTTGGGTAGATGAAAAAGACAATCTAACCCGTTACCCTGACACAGATGTACATGTTTTAAGACAAAAGCTTGGCGCTTATCATGGTGTTTCCGAAAATGAAATCATATGTACAGTGGGATCAGATCAGCTTATTGATCTGATTATAAAAGTATTTGTGGAACCGGATGATGGTGTCCTCGTACCCAATCCTTCTTTTAGTATGTATGGTTTATCAACAGTACTTAATCATGGCAAAGTTATATCTTATGAACTAAATGACGATTATGATTATGATTATGATTTAATCCTAAAGAGATATAAGGACCATAAGCCTAAGCTTGTATTCATTTGTACACCCAATAACCCTACTGGAAATAGAGCTTCAATTGAAGGCATGAAGATGATTTTAGATTATGTGGACTGTCCTGTTATTATTGATGAAGCCTATGAAGAATTTGATGGCGACTCCATGGTTTCCTATATTCATACCTACAGCAACTTAATTGTGTTAAAGACTTTTTCTAAGGCCTATGGTATTGCAGGTCTTAGAATCGGGTATGGTATTGCAAGTAGGGAGATGATTGAAGTGGTCAATATTGCAAAACCACCTTACAATTTATCCGCCTTTTCTCAAGCAGTTGCATTTTTCATATTAGAGGATATAGATTACTATAATGCTCTAGTTGATAGAATCAAAAAGGAAAAAGAAAAATTATATCAGTTTTTCTTGAGTATGAGTTGTTTTGAAAGGGTCTATCCGTCAAAAGCTAACTTCATTCTTGTTAAAATTAAGAATATGGATTTAATGACCTATCTACAGGATCATAGAGTTCTCATAAGAAGTTTTGGCGATACAGGTAGACTTGCTTATCATATGCG
Organism: Petrocella sp.; assembly: GCF_059865615.1. Lineage (NCBI taxonomy): Bacteria > Bacillati > Bacillota > Clostridia > Lachnospirales > Vallitaleaceae > Petrocella > Petrocella sp. The sequence continues at coordinate 100,273 of NZ_JCBCDA010000110.1, forward strand.
GATTACAATTGGAACAGAAGATGAGAACAGACGTCTCATGGCATTAATAAAGACTTATGAACTTTAAGGAGGAGCTATGACAAATCGTTTATGTACTATGCATCGAAAAACAAAAGAAACAGACATTGAAATGAAGCTCAATATTGACGGATCCGGCAAATCAACTTTGAAGACGGGGATTGGGTTTTTCAATCATATGCTAACCCATATTGCTAAACATGGGCTTTTCGATCTTGAGATAACCTGCGTGGGCGATCTAGAAGTGGATTGTCATCACTCCATAGAAGACATAGGAATCGTACTTGGTAAATGTATTCGGGAAGCCATTGGTGATAAAGCTGGCATCAAGCGTTATGGGTCTTGTATCTTGCCAATGGATGAAACTTTGGTCTTGTGTGCACTTGATTTATCCGGCAGACCCTACATGAACTTTGATGTGGCCCTAACATCACTTCGCCTTGGGGATATGGATGTAGAAATGGTTGAAGAGTTTTTTATGGCTGTAGCCGTCCATGCCGGTATGAATTTACACATCAAATTACTGGATGGTTCAAACAACCATCATATTGTTGAAGGCATTTTCAAGGCCTTTGGCAACGCACTTGATCAAGCCACTCTTTTTGATTCGCGTATTATAGGCACAAGATCAACCAAGGGCATGTTGGAATAGGGGTGAAGCTATGGTTATAGGTATAATTGATTATGGTATGGGGAATCTACAAAGTGTGTGCAATGCTCTTGATTTTATTGGTGTCGAGCACTTTACCTCTTCTGACAAAGAAATCTTAAAGACAGCGAATAAGTTTATATTACCTGGTGTTGGTGCATTTGGTGATGCCATAAAACGCCTTCGAGAAAAAGGGCTCGACCAACTACTTATAGATATGAAAGCTGAAGGCAAACCGGTTCTTGGTATATGTCTTGGTATGCAATTGCTCTTTGACACCAGCACTGAATTTGGATTTCATACTGGTCTTGGACTTATAAAAGGCAAGGTTATTAAACTGGAAGTAGAGAATCTAAAAATCCCTCATATGGGATGGAACGCACTCAATATACAGAAAAGATCACCTTTATTTAACGGGCTACCTGAAGAAGCCTACGTGTATTTTGTTCACTCCTACCATCTGGAAACAGATGAGGATGTTGTTTCTGCAACAACCTACTATGGTAAAGATATTCAGATTGCAGCTCAACAAGATCATATATACGGCTTACAATTTCATCCAGAAAAAAGCGGTGATGTAGGCTTGAAGATTCTAGAAAATTTTGCTTTTTTATAAACTAGGTAGGTTAAAATATCAAAATTAAGATTCACGGTATCTTTTTGATACTTTAACCCGAGAAAGAGGACAATTATGAGGTTATATCCAGCAATAGATATTATCAACGGTCAGGCAGTACGTCTTGTGCAAGGTGACTATAAGAAAGAAACGGTGTATGATAAGGACCCCGTCCAAGTCGCTAAACAGTGGGAAGATGCCGGTGCCAATTACATTCATGTTGTGGATTTAGATGGCGCACAAGATGGCACATGGAAAAACAGAGAGACCATCTCTAATATTGTAAAAAGCGTTAAAATACCTGTGCAAACTGGTGGCGGAATAAGATCACTTCAAGACATTGAAGAACGGTTGTCTGTTGGGATTACAAGGGTCATTTTAGGCACAGTGGCCATCAAAAATTCGGAGCTTGTTTCAGAAGCAGTAAATAGATTCGGTCACGAGGCCATCGTAGTAGGTATTGATGCAAAAGACGGTATGGTGGCCATTCACGGTTGGGAGCAAGTAAGTGACATATCCGCTCTTGATTTATGCTTGAAGGTTAAATCCATGGGTATAACTACCATAATCTACACCGATATTGCTAAAGATGGGATGATGTTGGGTCCGAATATTGAACAGACCAGGCAGTTGATTCAAGAAACTGGTATGACTATCATTGCTTCAGGTGGCGTCTCTAATTATGAAGACCTAGAGAAAGTATCTCAAATTCAGGCGGAAGGTGTCATTATTGGAAAAGCCCTATACACAAAAGCCATTAATCTGAAAAAGGCTATTCGACAATTTGAAAGTAGGTGACCCTATGTTATCAAAAAGAATCATACCTTGCTTAGATGTTGATAAAGGCAGAGTTGTTAAAGGTGTTCAGTTTATAAACATCATAGATGCAGGTGATCCTGTAGAAGTTGCCAAAGCATATAATAAAAGTATGGCAGACGAAATTGTTTTTCTGGACATAACAGCCTCTCATGAAGGGCGTGATACCATTGTGGATGTGGTAAAGAAAACCGCAAAGGAGATTTTTATCCCTTTAACAGTAGGAGGCGGCATTCGAACAGTTGAAGATTTTAGAGCTATGTTGCTGGCAGGCGCTGACAAGGTTGCTGTTAATTCTGCGGCCGTAAATCGTCCGGAGCTCATTAAAGAAGCCGCTTTAAAATACGGAAGTCAATGTGTGGTTCTCGCTATGGACGCAAAACGAAACGATAAACGTAAATCATGGGATGTCTATATTAATGGTGGTAGAATTAATAAACATATAGATGCCATTGAGTGGGCAAAAAAAGCAGAAGCTCTTGGCGCAGGGGAAATTCTATTAACCAGTATGGATTGTGATGGTACAAAAGCCGGGTTTGATGTACAATTGACCAAAGCAGTAAGTGAAGCTGTGGGCATTCCTGTGATAGCATCCGGTGGTGCCGGTACAATGAAACATTTTTCAGACGTTTTGACAGAGGGTCTGGCAGATGCAGCGCTCGCCGCATCTTTATTTCACTTTAAAGAAATGGAAATAGTTGATTTAAAAAACTATTTACATAATCAAAATATACCTGTAAGAAGATAGGAGAATATTATGAATTTTAATGATTTCAAACTTGGGGAAGACGGTCTACTTCCTGCTATAGTGCAAGATTATATGACAAGCCAAGTGCTTATGATGGCCTACATGAATGAAGAAGCTTATACGAAAACGATTGAAACCGGTAAAGCCACTTTCTATAGCAGAAGCCGTAAATCCTTATGGATTAAAGGCGAAACATCCGGTCATTATCAAACAGTTAAAGAAATTGCACTCGATTGTGATCAAGATACGTTGCTTCTTAAAGTACACCAAGAAGGTAACGCATGCCATACAGGTGCTTATTCATGCTTCTATAGATATTTAGATAAGAATGAGGGTGACTATTTGGAAGTCGATACCTTTAAGCAAAAAGATGTCTTAAGTGGTGTCTTTGATGTAGTCATGGATCGAAAGGTTAATCCTAAAGAGGGTTCGTATACCAATTATCTTTTTGAAAAAGGGATTGATAAAATCTTAAAAAAAGTCGGAGAAGAAACGGCAGAAATTATTATTGGTGCAAAAAATGAAGGTAAAGAAGAAATGGTTTATGAAATATCAGATTTGTTATACCATTTAACCGTACTTATGGTAGAAAAAGGTGCTAATTGGGAAGATATATATAAAGAACTTGATAAGAGGCGATAGTTAAATTGTTTTCTACTGGAAAGTTCTTTGCAATATATCTTTTCTAAGACTTTCCTAATGAGCTTCTTTTTTGTGAAAATCATATAATATTCTTGACTATTACGTCCATAGGTTATACAATGTCATATGAATGGACAAAATGTTCTTTGTAAATGATAATGATTGTTAAAATGATAACGATGGAGGTAATGGAATGCATCTTACTCGAATTAAAGAGATTCTAGACGCACAAGTCATTGCAGGCAAGGGTGATATGAATCAAGAAATTGATTTTGGTTATGGTTGTGACTTAATGAGTGATGTTTTAGCTTATGTACAAAATAACATTGTTCTGTTAACAGGCTTGGTTCATCCTCAAGTTATAAGAACCGCTGAAATGTTAGATATAAAAGCAATTGTCATAGTAAGAGGTAAAGAACCTGGGTCGGATTTAATTGAGATGGCCAATCGTCGAGACATCGTGATAATGACGACCAAGCACTCATTATTTACCGCTTCAGGTCTTTTGTTTAAGAACGGCCTTATAGGAGAGGAGATTGCCCATAATGAACTTACATTTTGATGTTGAAGGTGGTGAGTTTATTTCTGCAGGTGTGGCTTCCAGTAAGGTGAAAAAAGTCTTAAAACAACTTGCTATACAACCGGAAATTATTAGGAAGATATCCGTTGCCATGTATGAAGCCGAGATCAATATGGTTATTCATGCCCATGGCGGCGTTATAGATGCTGAGATTATGCCAGATCATGTACATGTAGTTCTAAAAGATGAAGGACCAGGTATCGAAAATATTGAGCTTGCTATGAAGGCCGGTTACTCGACTGCATCCAGATTGGCTAGAGAAATGGGATTTGGTGCAGGTATGGGGCTTGCCAATATGAAAAAACATGCCGATATTCTTCAAATCGAATCAGAACCAGGTAAAGGAACAACGGTTGAAATTACAGTAAAGCTCTATCCTGAACAAGCTTAAGAAAAAATTGTGTTAGTAGTTGCGTCATTGTCATAAAGAGTTCTATAGGAGGCATCATGTTATGGGAAATTACCATTCAGTAACCCTTGATAAGAATCGTTGCATAGGTTGTACGGATTGTATCAAGCGTTGTCCAACAGAAGCCATTCGTGTCAGACATTCAAAAGCAGAAATTACAGATGAACTTTGTATTGATTGCGGTATGTGTATTCGTGTTTGTAAAAGTCATGCTAAACGAGCACTAACCGATCCTCTGGATAAAATCAACAAATTCAAATATAAGGTTGCAATACCGGCACCAACCCTATATACTCAGTTTAAAAAGCTTAGAAATCCTAATATCGTGCTTACAGCACTTAAGAAAATTGGATTTGATGAAGTTTTTGAGGTTGCAAAAGCGGCAGAAGTTGTTACTGCATATAGCCAACAGCTTTTGAATGAAGGTAAAATCAATCGTCCAGTTATATCTTCGGCATGTCCAGCCATTGTCAAGTTAATACAAATGCGTTTCCCTTCATTAATTGATAATGTTATGCCGATCATTTCACCTAAAGAGGCTATAGCTCGTTACGCCAGACAATATCTGATGGATCAGGGACTTGCAAGTAAAGATATCGGTATTTTCTTTATAACACCATGCGCAGCAAAAGTTACCAATAGCAGACAACCTCAAACAATTAAAACCAGCGATGTTGATGGTGTTATATCTATGAAAGACATATACTTAGAGTTAATACCGGTTATTAATAAACTGAAACCGGAAGATATTGAAATCATTCAAATGAGTTCAGCTAATGGAATTGGATGGGCTGCCAGTGGTGGAGAAGGTCTTGCTTCAAAAGTCTATAATTTGGTTGCTGTTGATGGTATTGAAAATGTCATTACCATCTTAGAAAGAGTTGAAAACAATAAGTTAGATGTTGATTTTATTGAATGTTTGGCTTGTGTGAATGGATGTTTAGGTGGACCTTTGACGGTTGAGAACTCTTTTGTGAGTACGAATCGAATGGGGAAAATAAAAAAGTATGTCAAGCAACATGGAAAAACAAGAGATCTAAACATTATTAATCCGAAAATACGACTCAAATGGGACTATGCCCTTGAAGTGACACATGTCAGAAAATTGGATGACAATATGATGGTGGCTTTGACTAAAATGGAACAGATTGATGATTTACACAAAACATTACCTCGAATTGATTGTGGATCTTGTGGCGCTCCAACGTGTAAGGCTTTTGCTGAAGATGTCGTTAGAGGAGATGCAATTATTGAAGACTGTATTTTTATGTTAAGAGAAAAGGTAAGGTCCATGGCAGAGGAAATGATGTCACTTAGTGGTATTTTACCACCTTCCATTGATCAGAATAGGAGAGAATCATGACCATAAACGATGTTCAAAAAATACTAGATGCAACTGTAGTGACCCAATCAATTTATGAGAATAATAGTGTTCAATCAGGATTTGTTGGCGACTTGCTAAGTATTGTTATGGGAAAAGCGAAAGAGCAGTGCGCATGGATTACCATACAAGGCCACATTAATATCATCGCAGTCGGTACCTTGATTAATGTTGCTTGTATTATTGTTACCGAAGGCTTTAAAGTGGACGAAGATGCTATTTCAAAAGCAAATGAAGAAGATATTGTTATTATGACGACGCACTTATCCTCTTATGAATCAGCTGCCTTATTGTCTAAAAACGGTTTGGAATAGGTGTAATCTTATGAAAGAATTGTCCATGCATATATTAGATATTGCAACCAATAGTGTTCGTGGTGGTGCGAGTCAAATTCTTATATCCGTCTCTGAGGACATATACAATAATGAATTTCGCTTTGATATACAAGACAATGGAAAAGGTATTCCAGATGAGATTCTAAGTACGATCAGGAATCCTTTCACCACATCACGTACCCTTCGGAAAGTGGGTCTAGGTATACCATTATTAGATGAAAACTGTCGTCTATGTGATGGTTATTTGAAGATTGAGTCTCAAGTTAATTGTGGTACAAGGCTAAAATCTATGATGGTATATGACCACATTGATCGTCCTCCTATGGGTGATATTGTAAATACAATAATCGGACTCATCACTTCCAATGAGAACATTGATATTTGTTATAGGCATAACTATAATGAAAATAGCTTTGAAGTCAGTACGAAAGCTTTGCAGGAAGCTTTGGAAGATGTGCCTTTAACTTCAATAAGTGTAATACAATGGTTGAAAGAATATCTAACTGAATCTCTTGATGAGCTTCGAGAATAACAATAAATAATGGTTAAAGTGTTAAATTAAAAAACAAACAAAATAAAGGCACAATCCGATGGTAAAGTTAAGACGATAATGGATTGATTGTTTCCTGAATTTGTTTTTTATAAATACAGTATGTATACATAATACGCTGTAAAGTCATGTATAATGAGTCTTGGAGAAATTAAACATGATTCGTAACATTGTCAACTATGTATCAATTGTTGTGGTGAAAGTCCATTTGTATTATTATATGTACTGAGCCATGATGCATTGTATATGGGTTTAAAGACTCAAGTTAATAATAAGTCTAGGGCAGTTTTAGTTTGTAAATCAAACAGTTGCAAATAAAAACAGAATGGAGGTTGCCTATGGCAGCATTTACTTTCAAACGTGGAATTCATCCACCGGATCACAAAGAATCAACGAATCAAAAACCCATAAAAATATTAAAGCCGATTGGAGATCTAATTTTTCCAATGGCACAACATATTGGGGCACCATGTGAACCTATTGTCAAAAAAGGTGATCGTGTTTTATTAGGACAAAAAATCGCTGATTCAGAAGCATTTGTTTCTTCACCAATCTTTAGTAGTGTTTCAGGGACCGTCAAGTCCATAGAAGAAGTGGAACACCCTAATGGGTTTAAGTGCAAGGGTATTATTATTGAAAATGATCATCTCTATGAAGATGATCCAAGTTTGAATCAAGCTCATGATTATAAGAACCTGACAAACGAAGAGCTATTAGGGATTATTAAAAATGCGGGCATTGTAGGTATGGGAGGCGCGACCTTCCCAACCCATATAAAGCTTTCACCACCACCGGATAAAAAAATTGATTATATCATTTTAAATGGTGCTGAATGTGAGCCTTATTTGACGTCAGATCATCGTATTATGTTAGAAGAAACAGATCGTCTGATTGCCGGCCTTAAAGTTTTACTAAGTATGTTTAAAGATGCTAAGGGGATTATTGGTATTGAGGCAAATAAACCAGATGCTATCAAAAAAGTAACAGAAGCAGCTAAAGCAGAGCCGCGTATTGATGTGATTACATTACATACGAAGTACCCGCAAGGTGCTGAAAAACAACTCATATATGCAGCAACAAAAAGAGAAGTACCCTCTGGAAAACTACCTTTTGAAGTTGGGTGCATCGTTCAAAATGTGGATACCATTGTTGCCATTCATAGAGCGGTTGATCGTGGACGACCTTTAACGCGCAGGATTGTTACAGTTACAGGTGATGCTATTAAAGAACCTCAAAACTTTAAAGTTAGACTGGGTACCAGTTATAAGGAACTGATTGAAGCTGCAGGCGGTTTTGTTGAAGAGCCGGCCAAAATCATTTCCGGTGGACCTATGATGGGTTTTGCTATGTATACCATGGATGTTCCGATTATAAAAGGTTCTTCTTCCATTCTATGCTTAACGAAAAAAGCCATAGCAACAGAAGATGAGAGTAATTGTATGCGTTGTGGTAAATGTGTTAGCGCATGTCCAATGGGTCTTTTACCTTTTGAATTAAATAAATTTGCATTGGCACAGGTTGAAGATGAATTTGAGGCGTATAACGGTATGGATTGTATGGAATGCGGTGCATGTTCTTATATTTGTCCATCGAAAAGGCATTTACTCCAGTCCTTTAGGACAACCAAGAAACAAATCCTTACAAACAGAAGAAAATCTTAGGAGGCTCATATGTCAGATATGTATATAATTTCTTCATCACCGCATATTAAATCAAGAGATTCGATTCAAAAAACGATGTTAGATGTTTTAATTGCTTTGTCACCCGCTGCCTTTTTTGCAATTTATTATTTTGGTGTCGGTGCCTTTAGTACAATCGTTGTTTGTATCCTATCTAGTGTTTTTGCGGAATGGGGTTATACAAAACTAATGAAACAAAAAAACACTGCAATGGATTTATCTGCTGCTGTAACTGGGTTGCTGCTGGCACTTAACTTACCAAGTTCTATTCCATGGTGGGTTTCAGTTATGGGTAGTTTCTTTGCTATTATCATTGTCAAACAACTTTTTGGTGGCCTAGGACAAAATTTTATGAACCCTGCTTTGGCTGCGAGAGCTTTTCTCTTGATTTCTTTCACGGGTCTAATGACCACATGGGGATTTGTAGATGGCGTTAGTGCTGCAACACCACTTGGGATTATTAAAGAAGGTGGGCAGATGATGCCGCCACTTTTTGATACCTTTATTGGTACAATACCAGGTTCTTTAGGTGAGACTTCAGCCCTTGCTTTAATAATTGGTGGTCTGTATTTGATGGCAAGAAAAGTGATTTCATGGCGTATACCCACCATTTATATTGCTACGACGGCCATTATGGTTCTGTTATTTGGAGGAAAAGGTTTTGATTTGACTTTTTTAGGCTATCATATTTTTTCGGGTGGATTGATGATTGGTGCCTTTTTTATGGCAACAGATTATGCCTCCTCACCAACGACTCCAAAAGGACAAATCATTATGGGCTTAGGATGTGGTTTGCTGACAGCTCTAATTCGACTTTTCGGGGGGTATCCTGAAGGTGTATCATTTGCAATCTTGATTATGAATCTTTTTGTACCACTTATTGATAAATACACAGTTCCAAAATCATTTGGGGAGGTGGCAAAATAATGGCTAAACAATCAGACAACATCATTAAAAATGCTATGATTCTATTCATGATTACTGTGATTGCTGGAACACTACTTGGGTTAACTTATGAAGTTACCAAAGAACCAATTCGTATACAGCAAGAAAAACTCAAAAATAACGCATTAAAAGCCGTCGTTTTTGAGGCTACTGAATTTTCATTAATTGATTTAGAAGAAGGTTCTAGTGAACAAGGCATTGTAAATCTGTATGAAGCGACAAAAGATGGTGCAATAATTGGTTATGCTTTTGAGATGACGGCAACAGAAGGTTATGGAGGCAATATAGCTTTAATGGTCGGTATCGGCATGGATGATCAAATACTTGGTGTCGATGTCATTCGACATAATGAAACACCGGGTCTTGGTGCAAAGATTACAGAATTAGCCTTCAAATCTGAATTCGAGGGACAACCCGTTGCACCCTTAACCGTTATTAAAGGTGCGCCAACCGGTAATCCTGGTGATATAACATCCATTAGTGGTGCTACCATAACTTCTGTATCTGTTACGAATGCGGTAAATGTTGCCACTCAATATTATAATGACAATATGGCGGAGGTGAAATAGATGAAAAGTGTTATAAAAAGATTCAAATCAGGTATTTTAGATGAGAATCCTGTTTTTATCCAAGTACTTGGCATGTGTCCTACTTTGGCTGTTACAACTTCTGCCGAAAACGGTATTGGTATGGGGCTTGCTACAACTACAGTATTGATTATGGCCAATCTGGTTATTTCTCTTCTAAGGAACATTATACCTTCTAAAGTAAGGATACCGGCATTCATTGTCATTATAGCCTCATTTGTAACTATTGTTGATTTTATGCTTCAGGGATTTGTTCCGGCACTTTATGCTTCACTTGGACTATTCATACCACTTATTGTTGTTAACTGTGTTATTTTAGGACGTGCAGAAGGCTTTGCTTCAAAGAACAAGCCATTTATATCCGTTGTTGACGGATTGGGTATGGGTCTTGGTTTCACACTTGCTCTTGGCGCCATTGGTGCTGTTAGAGAGATTTTAGGTGCTGGGACACTTTTGGGTCTGAGTGTTATGCCTGCTAACTTTGTTCCAATATCAATAATGATATTAGCGCCTGGTGCGTTCTTAGTTCTAGGTGTATTACTGGCAGCATTTAATTATGTTTTGGCAAAAGCAGCCAATAGAAATTAGGAGGTTATGATGGATTTATTATTATTTTTTATCGGTGCCATCTTGGTCAACAACATCGTACTTTCAAGGTTCTTAGGTGTTTGTCCATTTTTAGGTGTTTCTAAAAAAGTGGAGACTGCTCTTGGAATGGGTCTTGCCGTTACATTTGTTATGACTCTGGCATCAATTATGTCCTATATCGTTTATGAATTTATACTTAAGAAATTTAATATTGAGTTTTTGTATACCATAGCATTTATACTTGTCATAGCATCCCTTGTTCAATTGGTTGAGATGATTATACAAAAAACAAGCCCTTCTTTATATCAAGCCCTTGGGGTGTTTTTACCTCTTATTACAACCAACTGTGCTGTACTTGGTATTGCCGTTATAAATATGCAAAATGAGTATTCACTCTTTAAGAGCATCGTTAGTGGCTTGGGTACCGCTATTGGTTTCACGCTAGCGATTGTCTTAATGGCAGGTATTAGGGAACGAATCGAATACAATCCAATTCCAAAATCTTTTAAAGGATATCCAATCGTACTTATTACTGCCGGGCTTATGGCGATTGCTTTCCTAGGATTTACAGGATTGATCAAATAAGATGGAGGTATTAGGATGGAAATGACAAATATAATATTTTCGGCTCTAAGTATTGGCGGCCTTGGATTAATCTTTGGGTTAGGACTTGGGTATGCCGCCAAAAAATTTGCCGTTGATGTCAACCCTCTCGTTGCAGAGGTTAGAGAAGCTTTGCCAAGTGCCAATTGTGGTGCTTGTGGATATGCAGGATGTGATGCTTTTGCTAAAGCTGTAGTCGAAGGAGACGCTAAAACCAGTGGTTGTCCCGTTGGCGGTCAAACTTGTGCAGACGAAGTTGCTAGAATCATGGGTGTAGAAGTAAGTGATCTTGATCCAACTACAGCTTTTGTTAAGTGCTTCGGTGATTGTGACAAAGCGAAGGAAAAATATACCTATATGGGTGTGGCAGATTGTATCGATGCAAGCCAAGTTCAAGGTGGTGGCTCAAAAGCTTGTTCTTACGGTTGCCTTGGTTTGGGTAGCTGTGTCAAGGCCTGTATGTTCGATGCCATTCATGTAGTTAACGGTCTTGCCGTCGTGGATGAAGAAAAATGTACTTCATGTGGTCTCTGTGTATCTGCGTGTCCAAAAGACATCATAGAAATCATACCTTTAGCATCAAAAGTACGCGTTAATTGTAACTCTCAGGAAAAAGGTAAAGATACAATGAAAGCATGTAGTGTAGGTTGTATTGGTTGTCGCAAATGCTCTAAGGCTTGCGAATATGATGCCTTTACCTTTACGAATGGTTTAGCAAAAATCGACTATGATAAATGTGTTCAATGTGGTGCATGTATTGAAGTTTGTCCTACTAAAGCGATCTCACAACACTAATATTATGGTTAATACATAACAGACTGGCTCATATAAAATGAGTCAGTCTGTTTTTCTTAATCTATACCTTGAAAAACTATACAAATAAATAGGCCTATGATAAAATAGAACTGCGTTGACATAAACGGAGACTTTATGTGTCCGGATTTATGTTTTACTCATGTTTCTAAAAGGTACTTAAGAAAAGGGGATTAATATGACATATCAAAGAAAAAGCACAAAAAATGGTTGGACTTTATTTCTACTGGTATTGACTGGTATTGTTCTTGGTGGTTTTATCGGTAGTTTGGCACAAGGCGTATCCTATTTAAAATGGCTAGACTTCGGCTATAAGTTTGGTATGGTAGGAAACCCATTAGAAATAGATTTAAAAGTTATTGAACTGACATTTAAGATATTAATTAGAATTACCGTATCCAGTATTCTAGGTGTAGCCCTATCACTATTTGTTTACAGAAAGTTATAATTATGAAATCTATAGAAATTATTTTAGCGTCAGGATCACCTAGACGCAAAGAAATTCTCAACAATTTAAAATTATATCCACGGGTAATTAAGTCTAATATTGACGAATTACATAAACCTAATGAAAAGCCTCATGCTCTTGTCCATAGACTTTCATATGAAAAAGCCTATGCTGTTGCAAAAGAACTCGAACAAGGCTTAATTATTGGGTCTGATACGATTGTGGTTGTAGATAATCAAATCCTTACTCAGCCTAAAACAGCCACAGAGGCTATAGCTATGTTAACTGCGATAAGCGGCAGAACCCATCAGGTTTTGACAGGCATGACTTTAATACACCAGCCGGGTCATGAAGTATTTACACAAGTAGCTATGACCAACGTAATCATGAACCCACTTTCAGAAACATGGATACAGGACTATGTAGCGACAGGCGAACCAATGGATAAAGCAGGTGCTTATGGTATTCAAGGTATTGGTGCCACCCTTGTTAAACGGATTGATGGAGAATACAGTACGGTTGTCGGATTGTCCGTACAAACCTTAATGGATGGCTTCAAATCTTTGAAATTAAATTATTTTGATCTTATAAAGGACCAATTGTATAGTTAAAGGGTCAAAAAAAGAGATAGAAAACATGAGATAAGAGACTTGTTATCAGGGGGATAATATGCAAAAATCAATGACCATCAAAGAAATTCCAAGTGAAGAACGACCATATGAGAAACTAGAAATACGAGGTGCCTCTGCTTTATCCGATGCAGAACTTCTTGCTATTATCATTAAATGCGGCACCAAAGAAGAAAAGTCAACTGATATAGCTATGCGTGTTCTGAACCAACATGCATCCGGCTTGATTGGCCTGCATAAGTTGACTATGAAAGAACTACAAACGATAAAAGGTATAGGTCGCGTCAAAGCGATACAATTAAAAGCAATCACTGAAATTTCTAACCGAATGGCAAAAGCAACTTATAAGGAAAGGATTAATGTTCATTCACCTTCATCTGTAGCTTCAGTTTATATGGAAGCCATGCGGCATTTAGAATGTGAGCATTTCAAAGTGGTCATATTGGACACGAAGCATAATATAATTGGAGATCATACACTGTCTGTTGGTACGGTAAATGCTTCTCTTGTACACCCTAGAGAAGTATTTATTTATGCTTTAAGAAATCATGCTGTTAGTATCATACTATTACACAATCACCCAAGTGGAAACTCAACACCAAGTAATGAAGACATCGCCATTACAAAGCGTATACAATCATCAGGAGAAATATTAGGTATTACCTTACTTGACCACATTGTAATTGGAGATGGGAATTATACCAGCTTAAAAGAAAAAGGTTATATCCGTGCTTAAAGTGTCAATAATTCAACTCTATCGTTTTTAACAATAACCATCAGTTAATGGAGGCAATATGTCAAGAAGAAGGCGTTTAACATCACAGAAAATAATAACAGGAATATCCGTCCTTTTTCTTTTCTTAATGATTTTAACATGGGAAACGAGGACGGAAATCACACCAATTGAAAAAAGTGTGGCCTATGTTGTTATACCGGTACAAAAGGGCATTACTTACTTTGGAGACTGGTTAGTAGGCAGTGTGAATTTTATAAAAAATATTAATGAGCTTGAAGAACTTAATCAACTATTAAGTGAAGAAGTTCATCAATTGACCTATGAAAATAAAATTCTAGAACAATCTAAATCAGAGCTAGAAAGACTTAGAACATTGTATGAACTTGATCAGCGTTATGCTGATTATCCCAAAACAGGTTCTAGAGTTATTAGTAAAGACCCTGGTAATTGGTATCATGTTTTTGCAATTGATAAAGGGGAAAGTGCAGGATTCAAACCGGATATGGTGGTTATGTCAGGTGCTGGTTTGCTTGGCAAAATTATAGAAGTCGGGCCGAATTATTCCAAAGTACGTTCTATAATAGATGACAAAAGCAGTGTTAGTGCATTTATTGTTCGTACAGAAGACTTATGCATTGTTAAAGGTGACTTAACCTTGTATAACGATGGTCTTTTAAGAGTTGAATATATTGGAGAGGATGTCAATTTGATTGTGGGTGATGAAGTAACCACTTCTCATCTTGGTGAAGTCTACCCTCCAGGGATACTGATAGGACACATTGTAGAAATTGAAAATAACCCAAACCGATTGACTCAAGTTGCTTATCTTAAGCCTGTAGTGGACTTTAAACATATGGAAGAGGTTCTGGTCATCAACCGCTTGTGGAGGAAGCAATGAGAAAAGTACAATTTGCTCGTTTTTTTGTTATTGGATTAATCATACTCATCAACCTAATTTTACAGCCTATCGTGTTCCAGGAAATTGCCTTTAATGGTATTGTACCTAATATTTTTGTCATCACTATTGTTTCTTTTGGTCTGTTAAGAGGGCGCGTAGAAGGTGCTGTTGTAGGTGTTATTATTGGTTTATTACACGATATTTTTTATGGTGATGTTATAGGATTTTATGCTTTAATATATATGTATATTGGTTATGCCACAGGGTTTTTTCATCGAACTTTTTACAGAGAAAGTCTGCTTGTACCTATTGCTATGATTGGCATTGCTGATTTTTTTCAAAATTTTATCGTTTACTTTTTTACGTTTTTATTTAGAGGTCAGTTAAAGTTGAACCAATATTTTACTATGATTATTATACCGGAACTCATTTATTCCGTATTTGTGGGCTTCATACTTTATCGAATTTATTATTTTATTAATCTCTACGTGGAAAAGAACGAGTGGTTAAAGGAGAATGAAGATTAATTGAAAACACTATTTAAAGCAATTTATAGCTTTCTTACACATAGACTATTTTTATTATTACTGATTGTATTTGTCCTATTTTATATCTTAATTATGCGACTTTTTGAACTCCAAATTGTAGAAGGTGAAGCCTTGGCTAAAGCTTTTGAACTTAGTGTTATTAGGGAAGTCAGTATAGAGGGACATCGAGGTAATATATATGACCGAAATGGTTATCCCCTTGCTGAAAACATTATATCTTACACTGTCTTTTTGAATGACAGCATAGAAGTACCTGACAAGAACCAAATGATTCATGAACTCATCGGAATCATTCGAAATAATGGCGATGCTTTAGTAGATGAGTTCCCTTTAAGACGAACCGAAGATGGGTTTGAGATTATTGGTACTGAAAAACAAATCCTTAACTTTAAGAAAAACGTATTTAATTTGAGATATACTAGCCAGTTGACAAAAGAACAGATTGCTATGGAGCCTTATGAAATATATTTATTTTTAAGGGATCAACGTTTTAATATTGATGCTAAGAATTATACAACTGCAGAGACACTGGATATATTAAATGTCCGATATGCCCAATATATAAAAAGATATTCGAAATATCAACCCGAGATTATTGCGACCAATGTCAGTCAAAAAACATTAGCGGTATTGGAAGAACGAAATGATGTTTTTCCCGGTGTGTCTATAGTTGAAACCCCTTATCGTGTTTATAATGATGCACCTTATTTCGCACATATCATTGGCTATACCCGGAGAATAGATTCTGAACGCTTAGAAGTCTTAAAACCTTTAGGCTATACTGCTGAAGATACAATTGGTGTCATTGGAATAGAGAAGGAGATGGAGTCCCACTTAAGAGGTTATGATGGTGCACAAAAAGTGGAAGTAAATAACCTAGGCAAGACGATGCTTGTTATTGACAACATTGATCCTATTATGGGATATGATGTATACCTAACCATCGACAGGGACTTACAGATAAATACCTACAATATTCTTGAGCGACAATTGGCAGAGATTATTGTAGACAGAATGCTCATGCGTTTGCCAAATACCAGAGAACAAAGATACATCCTTTTGAAAGATATATATGATTCTATTTTTCGATATAATCTTATAGATACACGGTTAATTAGACCAGAAAACAGTGACGGACAAAAACGAATCTATAATACCATGCTATCGACAAAAGACCAGATGGTTTCATATGTTCTTAATGAAATAAAAAATGACACGCCACCACAAAATTATAATAAGTACGGCACTATCTACACATATTTTCTGGAGAATTTAAGAACAGAAGGTATTCTAGACAAAAGTTATAGATCTGATGAGAACTATGTTGCTTTTAAGAAGGGGCAGATTAGCTTCAGAACACTAATGACTGAATTTTATAAAGCAAATCTTTTGATTCTTCCTGAAGCACTAAAGGATGCCGGAGAAGAAGAAGCTTTTGCATATGTAATTAAGTTCCTTGAAGAAGAAAGTTCTACACGTTATGATTTTACACAATACATATACTTGTACCTCTTAGATCAGGAAGCCTTTAGTTATTATGACCTTACATTTTTAATCATTGATTTTGGATTGGTAACAGCTACAGAAGAAGATATCATAAATCTAAAAAGCCGTAGATTGGCACCTATTGATTTTATGAAACAAAAGATCTTAAACATTGAAATAACGCCACATCAATTGGCCTTAGACCCTTCATCCGGCGCGGTAGTTATTACAGATGTGGATACAGGTGAAGTTCTAGCTCTCGTTAGTTACCCCTCATATGATAACAGCCGCCTTGTTAATGATTTTGATAACAATTATTATGCAAAGCTATTATCCGATCCTACAAGTCCATTGTATCCAAGAGCAACTTATGCAAAATCCGTTCCAGGATCAACCTTTAAAATGGTTACAGCCATTGCAGCACTAGAGGAGGGCATTATAAGACCAACAGATCGTGTTCTGGATAGAGGTATTTTCACAAAAATATTCCCATCACCAAGTTGTTGGATTTATAGTCAAAGCAGAGGAAGTCATGGATCTATTAATGTTATACAAGCATTAGAACAATCTTGTAACTATTTTTTCTATGAGATGGGTTGGCGACTAAGCTTCAATGAAGATGGTCGTTATAATGATGCACACGGTATTAGCGTGTTAGCAGATTATGCTAGCCGATTTGGATTAGATTCAAAAACCGGTATTGAGATTGGTGAAGCATCTTCCACACTGGCTGAAAGAGATGCTGTTAGGGCAACAATTGGTCAAGGAACACATGATTTTACACCTGTTCAATTAGTAAGATATATGAATACCCTTGCTAATGACGGTAAAATGCAAGAACTTAACATCGTGGATAAGGTAATGGATAAATCTGGTGAAGTGATCGTGGACTATACGCCTAAAACTATTATTGAAAATGACTTCAATCAAAACCATATAGACGTAGTCAAAAAAGGTATGTTGGAAGTAACGGAAGGTTCTAGTGGTACAGCTAGATCTTATTTTGCCGACTTTCCCATATCCATTGCCGGTAAAACTGGAACTGCAGAGCTGATTAAGTCAAGGGCCTCTCATGCAATCTTTACAGGATTTGCGCCTTATGATGACCCGACTGTATCGATTGCAACCGTCATACATTTTGGCTATTCCTCGAGATATGCCGCATTAAACTCCAAAAAAGTTCTGGCGATGTATTTTGAAGTTAATAAAGAGGCGGAAAATTATACAACCGGTAATAAATTGAATTAATCGGTCTAAGAAACATCTTGTTCAACTGTATACAATGGACGCGTTATTATGTATAATAAGGATTAGAAAAATTTTTATTGAATTAAAGAGGGTTAAAGATGGATTATATGAATGAATTGGTGTTAATCAAAGGCAATCGTTATGGACTTAATTTTATAATGAATCAAGATGCTGAATTTGAAGCCCTCCTATCGGCTATAAAAATAAAACTAACAGATGGTAAAAAATTCTTTGGGAACGCCAAAGTGTCTATTGGATTTGAAGGACAAAGCCTAAGTGATACTCAACAAGAGTCAGTTATTCAAATGATTCATGAACTAACTGACATGGAAGTCTTTTGTGTCGTCGATGACAATATACCGGTGGTGTCTTCGGAAAGTTTGAACGCTATGGCTACATTAAAAAAAGAAATATTGCCTAAGCAAGTGTTTCCAGAAGAAGTGGCCGTCTTTCATCAAGGTACATTAAGATCTGGACAGGAACTGAATATGAATACAGGTATCGTTATTTTAGGTGATGTTAATCCGGGTGCAAAAGTTACAGCAAAGGGTAACATCGTTATTCTTGGAAGCCTTAAGGGTTATGCCCATGCCGGATGTGATGGCGAAAGACAAGCATGTGTTATTGCTCTAAACATGCAGCCAACCCAAATTCGAATAGGAGATGTGATTGCCCGGTCTCCGGACAAATTCGAAGAAAGTAGAACGGTAGCACAAATAGCATTTATCGAAGACGAACGTATCGTCATAGATCATATTGAAGGTAACACCCATAAAGATTTTAAAATCTTAAACTAAAATGCAAAGGGGATCAAGCTCGTGAGTGAATGTATTGTAATTACCAGTGGAAAAGGTGGCGTAGGTAAGACCACCACAAGTGCTAATATAGGTATCGGTTTAGCTATGTTAGGTAAAAAAGTAATATTGTTGGATGCTGATATCGGTCTTAGAAATCTAGATGTCGTTTTAGGACTTGAAAACCGTATTGTATATAACCTTGTTGATGTGGTAGAAGGCAACTGTCGTTTAAAACAAGCCTTAATTAAGGATAAGAAATTCCCGGAACTGTTTTTATTACCAGCTGCACAAACCAGAGATAAGGATGCTGTATCGCCTGATCAAATGAAAGAACTTTGTGAAAACCTTAAAGAAGATTTTGACTATGTTATTATTGATTGTCCGGCAGGTATCGAACAAGGCTTTAAAAACGCAATTGCAGGTGCTGACAGAGCAATAATCGTTACAACACCCGAGATTTCAGCGATTAGAGATGCAGATAGAATTATTGGATTGCTTGAAGCCAATGAAATGAAGGACCATCGTCTGATCGTTAACCGACTAAGAACAGATATGATCAAACGAGGAGATATGATGTCAGTTGAAGATGTTATTGATATTCTTGCTATTGATTTAATTGGTGCTATACCTGATGATGAAAACATCGTCATATCAACGAATAATGGAGAACCCATTGTTATTAATCAAGATGTTCTATCTGGAAAAGCGTACTTGAATATTTGTAAGCGTATTATGGGAGAAGATGTTCCCTACTTAGACCTTAATGTAAATGTAAGTTTTTTCAAGAAATTGAGAAATATTATGGGGATAAATAATTAGAGAGGAGCCTTATAATGGGATTTTTTAGTAAAAAGAAGCATTCAAGTAGTGTTGCAAAAGATCGTTTGAAGTTAGTTCTTATCCACGACAGGGCCAACTGTAATACCGAGTTGCTTGAAATGATGAAGCAGGAAATCATCGATGTTATAAGTCGTTATATGGAAATAGACGAAAAAGGTCTTGAGATTAATCTGGGAACAACTTCCTCAGAATATGAAAATGGCATTGTACCAGCCCTTTATGCCAATATTCCAATCCGTAACATGCGTGTTCCAGGCAAGAGAACGTAATATGTTTAAGCAATATGACTTTAAACGGTTTGACTACGTGTTGGTTTTGCTTATTGCCTTACTGGGTATTATCGGCATTGTTGCCATTGGAAGCGCAACACGTGTATATAGCACTGACGGAACCAGTGAAGTTGTAAACAAACAAATGATTGGCTATATTCTAGGCTTTTGTATACTATTGTTTTTTGCTTTTTTTGATTATCATTGGTTGGGAAAATTAGCTATTCCTATTTATATATTTAGCATACTTTTACTGTCACTGGTATTGGTTGCAGGCGCATCTGCTAACAATGCAGTAAGATGGATTGATTTAGGTCCATTCAGATTGCAACCTAGTGAATTTGCAAAAATTTTTCTGGTATTGGTACTTGCCAAGTATTTTGATAAGTTTGAATCCAAGATTAATCAGTGGTATATAATCTTAGGTTCAATATTGTTAACCCTTGTGCCAACTATTTTAATCATAAGACAACCGGATCTTTCTACGGGTTTAATTATGTTTTTAATTCTGGCCTTCATTATATATGTTTCCGGTATTAGTTATCTATATGTGGTTGGAGCAAGTGCTGTGTTAATACCATCGGCTCTTTTGGGACTTTGGTACATTCAACAGCCAGATCAAACCTTACTAAAAGAATATCAAGTGAATCGAATCATATCCTTGATTCGACCGGATAGTGTTGACCCATCATTACTTATGCAAACCAATAATTCAATTCAAGCCATTGGTTCGGGTCGGATATTTGGAAAAGGACTATATTTAGGTAAGGTCAATCAATATGATTATTTACCGGAACCTCAAACGGATTTTATCTTTTCTATAATTGGTGAAGAGTTTGGTTTTTTTGGGTGTACGATTGTTATACTTTTGCTTTTTATACTCATATTAAAATGTTTGTGGATTGCTAAAGATGCAAGTGATTTATTTGGCAAATTAATTGTCACAGGTGTAGTAGCAATGATTACATATCAGTCCTTTATTAATATTGGTGTCACAATTGGCATTGTACCAAACACAGGTATACCTTTACCGTTTATTAGTGCAGGTCTAAGCTCTTTAATGGCCAACATGATTGGCATGGGTATTATACTCAACATAGGCATGCAGAGGAAATCAACACTAAACAAGTAGCTTTAATGTAACAACTCATAATTAAAGGGGGTCTATTCATGAACATAGGTTTAATCGCTCACGACAACAAAAAAAAACTCATGCAAAATCTGTGCATAGCCTATAAAAACATTCTATCAAAACATGATATATTTGCGACAGGAACGACAGGTAGGCTTGTAGAAGAGGTAACCAACCTTTCTATACAGAAATACCTAGCTGGACATTTAGGTGGACAACAACAGCTTGGATCTCAGATTGCTCATAATCAGATTGACATGGTGATATTTCTAAGAGATCCATTATCTCAGATGCAACATGAACCTGATCCTTCTAGTGTTATCCGCTTATGTGATATTCATAATATTCCGATTGCAACCAATCTCGCAACGGCGGAATTACTAATTAAATCATTAGAACGTGGTGACTTAGAGTGGAGAAATACTCTATAAATTAAACAAGGAAAGAGGTCAATCATGATTGACCTCTTTCCTTGCTCATATCTATTGATGGAAAATATGTCAGAAACAAATTTTATTGTTTTGACACGTAAACCAATTATTTAATCAGTTACCAAAATCCACTTGTATTATGCCTTCACTAAGAATTCTTCCAAGAATTCCGGAACTCTACAAGTATCACAGGTTAAACTAAATACAAATCGAACGTCAAATTTATCGGATACCGCTTTTAATTTTTCGATTAATTCATCTGATTTTGAGATTTCATCGATGTGCGCTTGACGGAGAAGTCCATCAGCATAAACCTCCGTGATATCATTATCTTCTGATAGAATACCACACATGAATCCAAAGAATTCCTTGTAATCTGCAATTGGATAATCTGAAATATTAATATATCGTATTTCGTGTCTTAAATCGTACATATGACTTGAATCCAAATCAATATAGACAATGTGCCCCTTAGTAGTTGTAAGAGCATTATTGGCCATATCGATTAATGCCTTTGTTTTACCTTCACCTGTATCACCTGCAACTAATCGTATCATAGCAATCTCCTCCTTGACATTAAAATGAATCCTCGTTTCAATCAGACTTATGTCTGAGAGCTATAGTATAATATTCTATGTTTGTTAGAGCTTTCCTTTTTTTAATTCAACATTTATAAAAAAAGTTTGAAATGTTTTCACATTTTGTACATATCATACAACGAAAGAAGAAAAAATGAAAACACTATATAATATCTATAGTCAATACTTAAAAAAAGAATACGGTGAAAAGGTTTATAAACTACCTATTAATTTACCCATAACATGTCCTAATAGAGATGGAACACTGGGTAATCAAGGCTGTTATTTTTGCAGTGAGAAAGGTGCAGGCTTTGAAACTTTACCATCGACTCAATCTGTAGCAACACAGCTAAGGTCCAATATGAATTATATTGGTAAGAGATATGGTGCCAAGCAATTTATCGCTTATTTTCAAAATTATACAAATACTTATATGGCTTATGAAGTATTTAATGCATATATACGATCTGCCTGCATAGAAAATATAGTAGAAATTGATATCGCTACAAGACCGGATTGTATTTCACGTGAACATCTAGAAATATTAAAAAACATCCATAACACCTATGACGTTGAAATTGTCATTGAACTTGGTCTTCAGACAACTAATGATGACACATTAAAACAAATCAATCGAGGTCATGATGTTATGTCATATATTAACGCAACTCATTTGATTCATGAATATGGGTTCAAGATATGTACGCATTTGATTATGAACTTGCCTTGGGATGAAGATGATGAGGTTATAAAAATGGCTTTGTTGATGAATCAACTGGAAGTTGAGATGGTAAAACTACATGCTTTATACATTGCAAAAGATACCGTATTCGAGGACATGTACAATCAAGGAGTGTTCAAAATGAACACTATGGAAAATTATATAGAAAGGGTCGTGATTTTTTTGACCCATCTTAATCCGAACTGTGCTGTTCAAAGATTAGTCAGCCGCGCTCCAAAGGAAGACACCGTATTTTGTAATTGGAATACCAGTTGGTGGATCATTAAAGAAAGTATTGAAAAAAAAATGTTGAAAGAAGGATTATATCAAGGTAAAATGATATAATGTCTAGAGAACTTATTGTAATGAGGTGGTCAAATGTCATCTAAGAAAAATAGCAACCGCTATCTAAAACTGAAATCAGAAGCATCTCTTAAAACAGAGGCAACTAAACACTTGAATTTTGGTGTTTTTGTCTTCGTACTTATATTGGCGTATTTGATTTTTATCATGATTTCTTTTGCTGTGAAGGAAAAAGTGAACTACACCATTGCAGAACTGGGCACCTTATCCCATTCGAATACATATACAGGTTTAGTCATTCGAAATGAAAAAGTATCCCTTGCCGACTCAGCTGGTGAAATTCGCTACTTCTTAACAGAGGGTGCTCGTGTTCGAAATACTAATACGGTTTGTGGTATTATAGCTGATACGGATTATGTTGCACTTTTAGATGAGGAGATTTTTAAAGCGAATCAAAAGCTAGATAGTAGTGATTCATCTTTTGAAGAAAGTTATGGTTATCTACAAAATCGAATTAAGAATTATGTGATAAACCAACATAACAAAAAATTCGAACATACCTATACCGTAAGAAAACAGTTAGAAAATGATATAAGCGATATAAGGAATACCGTTATTATTCAGCAAAGAAGTTTGGGGCTTTCTAATAGTTCTAATATAGATATGTTAGAAAATGAGCTTGGCAATAGTATCAGTATGCATAAGGCAACCAGCAGCGGCTTGGTCTCTTATATTATTGACGGTATGGAAGATATTACATCGGAAAGCTTTACTATTAGTGATTTAAATCGTACGCCAAAAATCCAAGATACAGTGACTAAAAGTAATATTTCTGTGGGACAACCTATTTTTAAAGTTATCGACAATTATTTATGGCATATTGTAGCAGAAATAGATCCCGAGAGCGCAAAACTACTGGAAACGATGAACTACAAAACCATACATTTTATTGAAAAGAATATAGAGATTGTTGCAAAAATTCAAGTATTTACGGATAATAATAAAACTTACATAAAAATAGAAGCAGACCGTATGTTAAATGAATTTTTAAATGAACGTTTTGTAGATTTTAGAATCATACATGAAAATCATCAAGGAATAAAAATACCGGAAACTGCAATTGTCAAAAAAACCTTTGCAGTTATACCTGCTCAGTACTTTGGATATCTTAGTGGTCAGTATGGTGTCTATAAAAAAGTAAACTCTGAAGAAGCACCTGGAGATAGCACCATAGATTTTACAACAGCAAGGCTGTTTTTAAAGGTGGATGATCTTGTCTATGTACCTATCTCTGATAGGATACAAGTTGGTGATGTGTTGTCCTATACAGATCCTGAAACAGTCAGTACAACGGAGTTTATCATTGACCAAACAGAGGATTTAGATGGCGTTTATGTTGTTAATAAAGGATTTGCTGATTTTAAATTTATACAAACAACCTATAAAGACATTGATTATCGTATTGTTGCGCCCTACACACCCTATGGTGTAAGGATTTATGACCGAATAGCAACAGAAGGCATAACAACAACAGAATACCAAACCATCAATTAGGAGGCCAATATGATTCAAGATAATCTTAATACCATTAACCTTCAAATCGCAGAAACCTGCTTTAAAATTAATAAGAATCCAAAAAGCATTATTTTAGTAAATGTATCCAAAACAAAACCTTTAAGCATCTTAGAAGAAGGTTATAAGGCAGGTATGCGTATTTTTGGTGAAAATAAGGTTCAGGAGTTATGTGACAAATATGAACAGTTTAAAAAAAAGGACATACACTGGCATATGATTGGGCACCTACAGCGCAACAAAGTCAAGTATATCATTGACAAAGTAGACCTCATTCATTCAGTGGATTCATATCGTCTTGCAGAAACGATATCAAAAGAAGCAAAAAAGAAAAATGTAATTGCCCACATACTCATACAAGTCAATGTAGCACAAGAAGAAAGTAAATATGGTTTTGAATCCCAAAATGTTATTGATATGGTTAAGTCTATACATCAATTGGAAAACCTCAAGATTGAAGGCCTTATGACCATCGCACCATTTGTTGATAACCCTGAGGAAAATCGCCCTATATTTAAAGCTTTGTACCAACTTTCTGTTGACATAAAAGAACAAAACCTTGATAATGTGAGTATGGATGTCCTCTCTATGGGTATGACCAATGATTTCAAGGTAGCAATAGAAGAAGGGGCCACCATGATACGTATCGGAACCGCATTGTTCGGTGATCGAAATTATTAATATAAGGGGTGAACATTATGGCAAAATTCATTGATAAAATGATGGATATGATGAAATTAAACGACTATGAAGATGAGCAAGAAGATATTGATGTTCGTGAAGATTACATACAAGAATCGGCTTATCGCCAAACCGTCAAAGACAATCAAGAGGAACAAACAAGGTCTTTTAGAAGTTTTTCTGGTGGTAAGGACACGACGGGTGCTTCTAAAGTTGTCAATTTTCAAGCAAGTGTACAAATGGAGGTTGTTGTCATTCAACCGGAATCTTATGATGAAGCACAAGATATTTGTGATCATATAAAAAGCCAACGTCCGGTCATTATCAATCTTGAAAATATGGAGCGCAATGTTGCTCAGCGTATTATGGATTTTGTAAGCGGGTCTTGTTATACATTAAATGGCAATCTTCAAAGAGTAACAAATAATATCTTTATTATTGCCCCGGAAAACGTCGATGTTGCCGGAGATTTTAGAGAAGAACTCAAGTCAAACGGCATAATTTTACCATGGAAGACTCAGGAAGATTAATCAACGACTATTTTGGAGGATTTATGACACTTTTATTTATTCGTGCATTGTACTATTTTCTAGTTATTTTAAGTACCTTGATTGTTGTGAGTGCCTTAATTTCTTGGTTACCCATTAATCATGGTAGCTTTTTAGTGCGTTTATTACACAGTATCATTGATCCGATACTTGGACCTATAAGGATGATGATCAAAAAATCGATTTTTGGTGGCGCGAATATGGCTTTAGATTTTTCACCTTTTATTGCCTATTTAATATTAACAACTTTACAGAACTATTTACGTCCATATATGTAAGGTGCCTTACCTCTTATGGATTGGATAATATTCTCAAGCTGGGAACAAGACTATCGCGCGAAAAGAGTATTAACCATATTCAAATGGGTCGTGTCTTTGTCAATGATAGTGAAGTGACCCAAATAATTAGGATTCTAAAAGTCAAAGACATCATCTCTATTTGAGGTGTAGGTAAAATACGTCTGATAAATATTGGAAAATGACAAAAAATCGAAGCGTAGTAGAAATCGATTTCAATCAATAGGAGGGTAATAATGGCTAGACTAACACCAATAGACATAGAATCAAAAACCTTTACCAAAAGCGTATCAGGTTACAATAATCGTGAGGTAAAAACCTTTCTTCGAGAAGTTTTGGTAAATTATGAGCAACTTTATAAGGAAAACATTGAACTTAATGACAAAGTTAATATGCTAAATGAAGGCATTCAATATTATAAAACCATAGAAGATGTTCTGCAAAACACTTTAATTCAAGCCGAAAAAATGGCAGAAGAAACCAAAAACTTAGCGCGAAAGAAAGCTGAACAGATTATTAAAGAAGCTGAAATCAATGCTCAAGCGATTGTCAATGAAGGTAAAAATGAAGTATATTCAATTAATAAAAAAAGAGAAGAACTCATTAAGCAATATGATGCATCAAAAATACAAATCAAGCATTTCTTAAATGCTCAACTTGAGATGACTGAAAAGAATGAACTTGAGTTACTAAAAAGTATTAATGCAGTACCACTTAATGGGTCCTATACCTTTGAAGAAGATATAGAAACAGATGGTGAAGTGGAAAAAGTTGAAAGTGAAGAGACACTTGAGTCATAAATAATCACGAATACGCACAAACAACTGTCTAAGTAAGCTTAGGCAGTTTTATTTGGAGGGCATATGAATTCAATACAAGTAGAAACATCACTTAAAAAATACAACATATTTTTTGAGGCTTCTTTTGAACCTTTACGTGGACAAATATTGGATCTTAGGAAAAACTACAGTAAAATTGCTATTATATCCGATGATCACGTTGCACCTTTATACACGTCTGAAGTAAAAAATACCCTTGAAGGACTAAACATCGAAGTTTTATCTTTTGATTTTGCTCACGGTGAAGTTAATAAGAATTATAAATCGATTAACTTAATCTATGATTTTTTGATAACCCATCAATTTGATCGCCAATCTCTATTAATCGCTTTGGGTGGTGGTGTGGTAGGGGATATGGTAGGATTTACGGCGGCTACCTATATGCGCGGTATTGATTTTATCCAAGTACCTACGAGTCTATTGGCTCAGGTTGACAGTAGCATCGGTGGTAAGACAGGGATGGATTTTAATGGTTATAAAAATATTGTTGGGGCTTTCCATCAACCTGAAATGGTATTTATCAACACACAGACATTAAAAACTTTACCTGTCCAAGAATTCGCTTCAGGTATGGGTGAGGTCATTAAGCATAGTTTGATTAAAGACGAAGCTTACATGTCATTTCTAGAAAGTCGTGTTGATGACATTAAAAATCTGAATCACGAAGCTATTACCGCGTTAATTAAAACATCTTGTTTAATAAAATCAGAAATTGTATCAAAAGATGAAAGAGAGCAAGGTCTTAGGGCTACGCTTAATTTTGGTCATACCATCGGACATGCGATAGAAAGATTAATGGATTTTGAACGTCTTCACGGAGAATGTGTTGCACTTGGTATGATGGCAGCTTCTTACATAAGCTACGCCCTAGGTGGTTTAACTCAGCACGATTTGGATAGAATATCTTCCCTAATGGGTTTATATGATCTTCCCGTTGGCATTGTAGATTTATCACCCGAGTCTATCTATAAAGAGTTGTTTTTTGACAAAAAGACCAAGCATCATCAACTTAGTTTTGTTCTCCTTAAAAGGATAGGAACCTGTTATATGGACAATAATATAGAAAAGAAATTGATTATGGAAGGTATTAAGGCAATCCTTAATTAGGTGTTTCGTATGTTTATAACAAGTATAATTTGCATAATAGCTTTGGTTGGCTTCGATCAATGGACAAAATGGCTGACCATCACACACTTAAAACATCAAAATGACATCATTCTTCTTGATGGCATCTTTAAACTCACCTATGTTGAAAATCGTGGCGCAGCCTTTGGTATGTTACAAAATCAAATTGCTATTTTTGCCCTTTTTACAATTATAACGATGTTGGTCATGATTATGATATATTATATTCTTCCAAGACGAAAAATATATATACCTTTGAGGGTTACGATGGTTCTTTTATTTTCAGGTGCTTTAGGTAATTTTATTGATAGAATACGCGATGGCTTTGTAGTCGATATGTTTCATTTTCACTGGTTTGAATTTCCTGTTTTTAATGTGGCAGATATCTTAGTGGTCATTGCATGCTTTTCACTTGTTTACCTTGTGTTGTTTCATTACAATGAAGATGATTTAGATATTAAGAAATGGTTACGTGATCGTCATGAGTAATCGAGAATTTATTGTAACTATAGAAGAAACAGGTGAAAGAATTGATAAATTCCTTACTTCAAAGTTAATCGATATAACAAGGTCTCATATTCAAAAATGGATTATTGAGGAACAAGTTACTGTAAACCAGTTACCGGTCAAATCCAATTATAAGGTTCATATGGGGGACACCATAAAGCTGACCATACCCGCTGTTAAAGAAGTTTCGATTACACCAACACCTATGTTTTTGGATATCGTTTATGAAGATCAGGATCTACTTATTATTAATAAGCCAGTTGACATGGTTGTACATCCTGCACCTGGTCATTACGAAGATACTTTAGTTAATGGTATCATGCATCATTGTAAAACAAGTCTTTCCGGAATCAATGGAGAGTTGCGTCCGGGAATCGTCCATCGAATCGACAAAGATACTACAGGACTTTTGGTTGTGTGTAAGAATGACCATTCCCATGTACATATTGCAGAACAGCTCAAAGAACACAAAGTAGATCGTCTCTATGAAGCCATTGTCTATAATAGTGTAAAAGAGAATACCGGGACTATAGAAGGGCCTATCGGTCGACATCCGATTCATCGAAAAAAAATGTCGATTAATTTCAAAAATGGTAAAGAGGCGATTACTCATTACAAAGTCCTAAACCGATTAGAACATGGGTTTACACATGTTGAACTTAAACTAGAAACAGGTAGAACCCATCAGATTCGTGTTCATATGGCCAGTATCAATCATCCACTACTTGGAGATCCACTATATGGTCCTAGAAACAGCCATATGAAGTTGCCGGGACAGATGCTTCACGCAAAGACGCTCGGCTTTATACATCCATCGACAGGCCAGTATATGTCCTTTACTGCATCACGACCCATAGACTTTGAAAATGCACTGTTACGTCTTGGATATAAAAAATAAAGCATGTTCATCATAAAAACATAGACAAGAATAGAACTCTATGTTAAATTATATTTAATCTTTTGTCCTTTAACCCTGTTTGCTTAAAGCGTCAAAAAAACTCAAATTTAATTACCTATAATCTTTTTAAATTAGTTCCGTGAGACTAATAAGAGGTTGTCTTTCGTAATTGTTACGGCTTCTTATTATGTTGTTTAATAAGAAGTCTTTTTATTTGCTAATAGGAAGGAATACAACTATGAAATACATATTGGACCAACAAGCCATAGGACGCATGGTTACACGTATCGCTCATGAAATCATTGAGAATAATAAAGGCGTATCTGATGTTGTAATTCTTGGTATTAAGACAAGAGGGGTACCACTTGCTAAAAGAATTGTAAATAAAATTGAAGAAATAGAGGGACTTAGAGTGCCTTTTGCTTCACTAGACATTACCTTCTACAGGGATGATTTGGAAAAGAAAAGTATACAGCCTGTCGTTAATAATCAGCTACATATAAATGTAAATAATCAAATAGTCGTACTTGTGGATGACGTGGTCTATACAGGAAGAACATGTAGAGCTGCTCTAGATGCGGTTATGGATGCGGGACGTGCTAGGAAAATTCAGTTTGCAACCCTTATTGACAGAGGACATAGAGAATTACCACTTCGAGCAGATTATGTAGGCAAAAATGTACCGACTTCCAAAGAAGAAATTGTTTCAGTACATTTAGTAGAAATCGATGGGGAAGACAGTGTCGTTATCGAGTAACTTGATTTCTATTTAACACAATAATACATAAGCTAAAAGCTTATTATATTATATAGCCTACGGGCAAAACTAACTTAGGGGGCATCATAATGGAAAATATTTCACTATCAAAAAAAATGATTCTTGGTTTACAACATGTTCTTGCTATGTTTGGCGCAACAGTTTTGGTACCTTTTTTAACCGGACTTGATCCAGCCATTGCATTACTTGGAGCAGGGGTAGGTACCTTACTCTTTCATGTATGTTCAAAAGGTATCGTACCAGTATTTCTCGGTTCAAGCTTTGCCTTTATTGGTGCCATTGCATTAACACTTCAAAGTGAAGGTCTTGCTTTTGTAAAGGGTGGCCTAATAGCTGCCGGCTTTGTATATATCTTAATCGCCATAATCATCTATTTCATCGGTGTAGATGCGGTCAAAAAACTTTTTCCACCAATCATCACAGGCCCTATTATTATGGTTATCGGATTAAGACTTAGTCCGGTTGCTGTAAACATGGCCTTTTATCAAGACGGTACTTTTAATCTGACATCGACTTTAATAGCCAGTGTCGTTATTATAACCATGGTGGTTGTATCAATTTTTTTCGAAGGTTTCTTCAAACTGGTACCCATTCTAATAGCAATTACAGTGGGTTATATTGTATCTATACTTTTTGGTATTGTTGACTTTGGTCCTATACAAGAAGCCAGCTTTTTCACATTCCACAAAGATTCTGATGCAATAAAAAATCTTCTAACCATGCCTAAGTTTACTTTGTCCGGCATCATTGCCATCGCACCAATTGCTTTTGTTGTATTCATAGAGCACATAGGAGATATTACAACCAATGGGGCTGTAGTTGGTAAGAACTTTTTAGAGAATCCCGGTGTTCACAGAACAATATTAGGGGACGGTGTGGCTACTGCTTTTGCAGGTCTTATCGGCGCTCCGGCGAATACAACCTATAGTGAAAATACTGGAGTATTGGCTGTTACCAAGGTTTATGACCCAGCTATTATTAGAATCGCTGCAGTTTTTGCCATTATCATGAGTCTTTTTGGTCCACTTACAGCTACCATCAGTACCATACCGCTACCTGTTATGGGTGGTGTCAGTGTTATTCTTTTTGGTATGATTGCATCTGTTGGTGTACGTATTGTGGTATCCGCAGATCTTGATTTTTCACATAGTCGTAATCTGATGATCTCAGCCTTGATACTCGTACTAGGTATTGGCGTAGATGCGTTCCCAATAGGAAGCAGTGGTGTAACCATATCCGGACTTGCTATTGCAGCGCTAATCGGTGTTGTTTTAAACTCAATATTACCATCTGAAATCTAATCAAATAATTATGTATATTTTCGTGTATAAAAAATGATGGCCTAAGCTGTCATTTTTTTATTTATATGTTATAATCAAGACGATATGAATCAAGAGCAAAGGGGTGAGCCCATGAACTACAATAAGAAACATTTTTTAGACTTAAAATCACTTAGTGCCAGTGACATCCACTATTTATTAAATTCGGCTCAAAAAATGAAATACGTACTGGAGAACAGTAAAGGTTACGTTGCACCTCATCTTAAGGGTAAAACGGTTGCAACGCTTTTTCATGAAGAGAGTTCTAGAAGTCGACTATCTTATGAATTAGCCGCACAAAATCTAAGTGCAAAAGTAATCAACATCACGACCGCACGTGAGTTTAATCAGAAAAAATCTCTAAAAGAAGTAGGGACCTATGTGGATAAAATGGGCGCCGATTTCATCGTCATACGACATCCTATATCAGGTGGACCCCATCATTTGGCCAAATATGTAAAAGCTTCTGTTATTAATGCAGGAGATGGGTTGAACGAGAACCCAAGTGAGGCACTGGTCGATCTATTAACCATTCTGGAGCAAAAAAACAGCTTTACCGGTTTAAAAGTTGCTATAATCGGTGATATCATGTATAACCGTGTAGCAAAAAGCTCCATTTGGGCTCTTATTAAACTAGGCGCCAAAGTGTCCCTCGCTGGGCCAACAACCTTAATTCCAAGAGATATAGAGAAAACCGGTGCAACGATACATCATTCAGCTACTGAAGCTATAATTGATGCGGATGTCGTACTATGTCTTAAGGTACAAGAAGATCGCCGGGGTATCGCTTTAATTCCTTCCTTAAATGAGTACAAGAAACTTTATAAAATTAATAAAACACGCTTAAGTTATGCCAAAGATGATGTTATAGTGATGCATCCCGGCCCCATAAATCGCGGTATTGAGATCTCTTCCAGCATTATAGACAAAGAAGGTTCTGTTCTTGATAAACAGCAGGGGAGCGGTATAGCTGTTCGTATGGCTTTGTTTCATTTACACTGCCGTTCAGGAGGAGGGTCATTACATGACTAATACAAACTTAACTTTAATACGAAAAGGTACAATTATAACCCATGACAAAACCATCCATAATATGGATATTTTAATTGAAAATGAAAAGATTATAGATGTAGATACCAATATTGACATAGATCAATGTGATGTCATCGAAGCAGAAGGATTATATGTCATTCCAGGTCTAATTGATATGCATTGTGAACTTTGTGAACCAGGTTATGACTATAGAGAAAGCTTTGAAACTGGTGGTCAAGCAGCAATAGCAGGTGGTTTTACAGCACTGACCTGTAACCCTATGACCAATCCAATTATTGACAATAAGACCGTAGTAGAATATGTTGTAAATAAAGGTCATAATGTATCGCCTGTAGCCATCTATCCTTATGGTGCCTTAACTAAAGGGAATCAGGGCGAGGATATGACGGAGATTGGCGGTATGCAATTAAGAGGCATTGTAGCTGTTTCAGATGGGGATATATCAATCCAGGATAGCAAAACCCTAAAACGCGTCCTACAATATGCCTCTATGTTTGAACTTCCCATAATTTTACATTGTGAAGACCATAGTTTATCTAAAGGTTATGGTGTTAATGATGGGTATATAGCTACTCAATTAGGTCTTGAAGGCAGTATGGCAGCATCTGAATCTTTGATGGTAGCAAAATATATTGCAATAGCAGAGGAACTTAGAATTAAAATTCATCTTGCACACATCTCAACTAAAGAGTCTGTTGAACTGATTCGTGCTGCAAAAAGAAGGGGTGTACGTATGACTTCCGAGACATCCCCTCAATATTTTTCACTTACAGAGGATACAATTGATGGTTATAATACTTTTGCCAAGGTGAATCCGCCTCTTAGAAAAGAAGCTGATATGAAAGCCATTATCAAAGGTTTACAAGATGGTACCATCGATGTGATAAGCTCAGATCATCAACCGCATAACATTGACAGTAAAGCCATAGAATTCAGTTTGGCCTCTAATGGTATTTCAGCCCTTGAAACAGCGTTATCAGTATCCTATACATATTTAGTCAAGTCCGGTTATTTAACTATGGAACAATTGGTTAATAAAATGTCACATAAACCGTCACATTTATTAAGCCTTAACAAAAGCTTTTTCGGTGTCGGTCATCTTGCAGATTTAGCCATATTTGATCCTGAATCTGATTATGTGGTTGATGCAAGAAATTTTAAATCAAAAGCCAAGCATTCACCATATCATGGCATGACCTTAAAAGGACTCATGAAGTATACCTTTGTAGAAGGCAAGAAATACACTTTGAACATCTAGGTAAAAATATATCTAGATGTCTAGATACAAATATATCTAGACTAACTAGGTGAGTATGGTATGGTATGGTATAATAGAAATATAACTATGCGCAAAACACAACTTTAACGAATAGATAGAGGGCATCTCCTATGAAACACTTGAATTATCATGAAGAACTTAATATCATTAACAACAAACGTTTACGTGAACTTATTCAAGAGCTTCCACCTTTTGTATTTGAATTCTTTCGCGGTATTGAACAAACCACATCTTCCAAAACCAGAATCGCTTATGCCTACGACTTAAGAATTTTTTTCAAGTTCTTAAGTTTGCAACATGTAGATTTCAAAGATGTGGATTATACATCAATAATAGTTACAGACTTAGATAAGATTACCCCTGACCATCTTGAGATCTATTTGGACTACCTTAACTACTACACCGATGATATGGGTACTGAAGAACATACCAATAAGGAACGTGGCAAATCTAGAAAAATGGCAAGTTTAAGGACCTTCTATAAGTATTACTATAGAAAGCAAAAAATCAAGACCAACCCTACCTTATTGGTTGATCTACCTAAGATTCACGACAAAGTCATCACTAGACTGGAAATAAATGAAGTGGCAAGTCTTTTAGATGAAGTGGAATCCGGTGAACATCTGACTAAAAAACAGCAGAGTTTTCATAACCATACCAAAGAACGGGACCTGGCCCTTGTCACCTTGCTCCTTGGTACAGGCATCCGGGTCAGTGAATGTGTTGGTTTAGATCTATCGGATGTAGATTTTGATGTAGATGGTATTCGGATTGTTCGAAAAGGCGGCACAGAAGTCATTATCTATTTTGGTCAAGAAGTACGCTTAGCACTTCTGACCTATTTGGATAAGCGTAAAAAAGTCATTGCTTCAGAAGGTCATGAGGATGCTTTGTTTTTATCCATACAAAATAAACGACTGGCCGTTAGAAGCGTTCAAAATATTGTCAAGAAATACGCCAAGCTCATCACCAAGCTAAAAAACATATCACCTCATAAGCTGCGTAGCACATACGGCACCAATCTCTATCGTGAAACCGGTGATATCTACTTAGTTGCAGATGTCTTAGGCCATAAGGATGTAAACACCACCAAAAGGCATTATGCAGAGATTGAGGATGAACGCCGTAGAATGGCTGCAAAAGCGGTCACTTTAAGAGATGATCAACATCGGAGGTAATAAATATGAATATGAGTTTAGACTTTGAATTTGCAACCGCAAAACAAATAATTTTTAAAACAAATGGCATCATGGATATTGCTAAGTCTATTCTTGAACTTGGTAAATACCCCTTGGTCGTAACTGGTAAGGATAAAGGACGGGCAAAGCCCCTTTTAGACGCCCTAAGTCACGCTTCTATGAACTATGTGCTGTATTCCATTCATGGTGAGCCAACGACAACAGACCTAGTACAAGGCATAGAAATCGCCAAAGACACCAAGTGTGACATGGTCATAGGCTTTGGCGGCGGTAGTGTTCTTGACAGTGCCAAAGCCATTGCCATACTCATGAACAATCCCGGTGAATTAATGGACTATCTGGAAGTCATCGGCAAGGGTTTACCTATGAATAACCCTTCCGCGCCTCTTGTATTAATACCGACAACTTCCGGTACCGGTTCAGAAGTAACGAAAAACGCTGTGGTGACCTCTCAAGTGGAAAAAATAAAAGTCAGCCTTAGAAGTCCTTCCATGCTTGCGGATTTGGTTTTGGTTGATCCCTCCTTAACACGAAGCATGCCACAAGCCATTACAGCCAGCACCGGATTAGATGCTTTGACCCAAGTCATTGAACCTTATGTTTCATCCTTTGCCAACCCGCTCACAGATGGTTTCTGCCGTGAAGGCATTTGCCGCATCGGTCGTTCTATCCAAAAAGCCTACGATGACGGTTTGGATATAAGAGCACGAGAAGACATGGCCCTTGGCAGCTTACTTGGTGGTATGGCCTTAGCCAATGCCAAATTAGGCGCTGTACATGGTTTTGCCGGTGTCATTGGGGGTAAACTAGGTGCCCCTCACGGCTTCGTCTGTGCCGCTCTACTACCCTCAGTCATTGAGTCTAACATTAGAGCACTGATAGAAAGAGACCCTGAACATATCGCCTTAAAAAGGTATCAAGAGATATCCGTTTGGCTAACCGGTGATGACCATGCTGACGTATCGGCATGTGTCCATTGGCTAAAAGACCTCTATCAACATATGAACATCCAGGGATTGGCCACATTTGGCATCACCACAAAAGACTTTGATGATATCATACGAAAATCCTCTGGATCAAGCAGCATGAAAGGTAATCCCATCACCTTGACCCATGAAGAAATGATAAATATTCTAACAGAATCCATGTAAAAAGATAAAAAGGAGGGTATGGTTAACATATTAATATTATGTTAACCATACCCTCCTTTTTTTGTTATTTAGTATCTTCTTCTCCATTCCTTATTTCTTTACTGGGTCTTTATCTTCTATAGTTTTAGCTCACTCAGCATTTATATAACGACTTATCCTTATTATTAGTTGATTTATTTTTTATATGTTCCCATAGTATAAAGAAAAATATACTAATACTTGTGATTAAATCAACAAATACACTACCTCCAAGATACTGAAAATTCTCAGGACTTGCCATTGTTATAATATTCATAAAAATATGAAGTATAATTACCAAAAAAAGATTGTTATTTTTTGCAAAGGCATACCCTAATATCATCGATCTAAAGAGAATCGTAATATTAATTGTATTGTGAAAAAGCATGAATATTAGACTTGTCAACCAATTAGCTCTATTAACGGATAGTGATTTATTAAAGTTTGTAAATAGCAACCCTCTAAAGAATACTTCTTCGAAGCTCGATAATAAAATCATTGTTATAAGCTGATTGTTTTGTATTATATTACCATAAAGATTATTACTTAGTTCATGGTACAAGCCACTAAAAAGTGAATTTCTTCTCGTAACTAAAAAACCAATAAAATGCTGATCAGATACCACAATGAGTATTAAGAAGAAAATCAGCATAATAACATCAATTTTTCCTTTGAAAAATGACTTTAATTGGTGTATATACTTTGTTCTTGTATCCGTATTCATCTTATTATATATATATGAAAAGAATGACATCTGTAAAAACAAGAATACAACTATATATGTTAGAGTATGACTTGCAAAAGAATGAATCACCCTATAAATAACCATTTCTATTATTATAAAGATTACGTTATGACTGATGTTGGAATCGGATGATTCATTAAGTAAAAAAGAAATCATATAAATTCTCCTTAGAATAAAACTATATAGAAGAAATAAGGTACCAAACTGAGAATAACGTTAACACTGCCAAACTCTAATTTCTTTGTCAAGTAATAATAAATATTACCTGCCATTACAAATTCTATTAAAGTTAATATTAAATCAATATTTGGTACATTTAATTCTCCTATATTTAAATCATTCATCAAAATCATCTTATTAAGCATCAAGGTAATTATCTTTATATCGCTGAATAAAATAAATTCAAACAGGAATGTTACTATAACTAAGCTTATGGAAATGAATACCATGCTCATTTTTTCACTATTGTTGCGTTTGATAAAGTTAATTATCCTATCTATAAAAATAAGGCAAAATAAACACAACAATACAATTAGGTCATAGTCATAATTCAAGGAAATATTGATCTCTATATCTCTGAATATTTTTTCTTCATTAAGTTTAAGAAAAATATAATGTATTTTGGGATTTATTATAAAAAAAATAAATATCCATTTGATATAAGGATTAACAGTTGCTTTAAACAATAAAACTATAATCAAGTTTGTTATTATATACGGTAAGACTCCATTAAAACCAAAAACGAGAAATATTCCGACTGTACTTACTCCAGGCAAAAAATATAAAAAAGTCCTACCCTTTTTTCTTTCATCAATATCATCAAGATATATATACCAAAACAATAATAACACCATGGGAAAAAATGTAGCTGCTATGTGAGTAAATGTAAATGTACCTTCTAATATTAGAAGAAAATAATTGTTTATAATTAATAGCGTAACAGGAAAATACAAAAATGATAATGCTACGACTAATATATTCATATAATGATTTGTGGTTACTTTGATTTTTTTTGGTTTAGATTTGTATAGCATTGAAAATATGATTACTATATTTTGTATAGCTAACCAATAAAAAAAGTATTCCTTAGGTATAATAATTAGTGATCCACTTGAAATAAGTATTGCTAAAAGTACCATTGTTAATCTCCATTCGAATTAATCGGAGTAACTATTATATAATAGTTACTCCGATATCTAATTAATTAGAATGCATCTGCTGCATCACCAAATACTTTATCTACTACATAATCAGCAGCTTTGCTTGCTAATGTCTTGCTTCCTGTAATAGATTTAGTGTAAACCCTTGCTTTGTATGATAACTGATTCTTAATAACAACAATTCTTTCATAAGTTGTGTAACCTCTACCGTCATCATCAGTCATGCCACCGTTAATTGCTAACATATCATCATACTTTAATTCTTTAAAATACATAATTTTTCTCCTTTCATTTTATTCTATTTGCGCAAATAGTAAGTATATATTTACTTATACCTCTATTAATAGAAATAAGTTAATAACTATTTCAAAAACAAAATATAATTATTGTGATTTACTCATCATAGCATAGCAGTTTTTTATATAAAAGTAAAGAGTTTTTCATTGATTTACGTAATAAAAGGTTTTTTTATATAATTATTTACATAAATAGGGGTTACTGTAAATGCATTTAAGCAATTTTTAAATCTTGTTCTTAAAGATATTCCTTTTGTTTCTAAGGAAATTGCCCCCTCATAATCATCATATATTATTTAGTATTAGTATTAGCACTATAAAAATGGCAGCTACAATACGTATTATTTTATCATTTTTATCATTAATTCTTTTATAAAAAACAAGAGATATTAATAAAAGTGCTATAGGAATAATAGTCAAATAATTAATTCTGTTCATATCAATCACCCCATTACTGTGGTAAATACCAGAAAGGTTCTAGTTACCTATAATTCATAGTTACTACTTTTTAAATCTTATAATTATAGCTATCTGTAATGACATAAGCCCAATACCTCCAAATAAACCCAAGATATTATTATTAACAGAATTAGGTACAATTATATTTCTTACGCATAATAAAACAAGTATAAGAGATGAAACCATTGAAATGATGGCAAATACTTTGTATTTCATTTGCATATCTCCTTTTGTTTTGCTCATTGTTTTGGGATAATTATTTCTGGATGTTTTACTTCTGGAACATTTACATTGTTGTCTTCATTGTATACATCAGGTAAAGGATCTTCATTGTTTACATTAGGTAAAGGGCTTTCATAAATAACTACATTATGAGTTAAATATTCTTTAAATTCCAAAATAGATTGATTTCTATCACTTACTCTTGATTCACGATGTGCAGAAACGATTTCATGTAATAGTGCTCTTATTTCTGAAGGGTGAGACATTACCTCTACTTTTCCTTGTTCCGTAATCATCAAACCGAACAAATTATTTAATGCCAAGTTAAGCTCAAAGATTGGATCATCACTACTTTCATATTGAATATTATACTGTATATATGCCAATAACCATGATATTTTTGCAATTGCTTGATAATAGTATGTACCAATACTAGTATCAAGTTCATATTTATATAAATTCTGTTCTAGTTCACTTGTTACTTGAAAAACATCCAGTATCTTCTTTATTTTCATAGTTCACCTTTTTCCGTTTAACTAGGGTTATAATACTGGAATACAACAAGGAAGCATTTCTTATGTCTTAGTATAGTGGTCTAATTCTCAATTTATTAGAATGTTTTGAATTCCTATAGAAAATATAGCATAGACAATTATTAAAACCAAAATTCCAATAACAATTTTTGAAATCATTTTCTTTTTCATATTAACCTCCTATTTCTCCAAATTTAGAAACTTAAATACACTACTTTACTCGTCAATTTCAGTTTATATAAATTGAATACAATTCAGTTTTTTAAATAATGGTTAAATGATACTGTTTTCATAAGCAAAACTAAGCGCTTCAGCCAT